>CAZKTH010000020.1:0-22977 GCA_964555575.1 uncultured Devosiaceae bacterium
TCTGGATCTGGGGTCACCCGGAGGTCTACATCGTCATCCTGCCCGCCTTCGGCGTCTTTTCGGAAGTCGTTTCCACCTTCTCCAGGAAGAGACTGTTCGGCTATCACTCGCTCGTCTATGCGACGGCGGCGATCGGCGTGCTCAGCTTTTCGGTCTGGCTGCACCATTTCTTCACCATGGGATCGAGTCCAAACGTGAACGCCTTTTTCGGCATTACGACAATGATCATCGCCGTGCCGACGGGTGTGAAGATCTACGACTGGCTGTTCACCATGTACAAGGGGCGGGTCGAATTCAGCGCCCCGATGCACTGGACTCTCGGCTTCATCTTCACTTTCGTCATCGGTGGGGTGACCGGCGTGCTTCTGGCCGTGCCGCCGGCGGACTTCCTGATGCACAATTCCGAGTTCCTGGTCGCCCATTTCCACAACATGCTCATTCCGGGCGCCCTGTTCGGCTACATGGCCGGCTACATGTACTGGTTCCCCAAGGTGTTCGGCTTCAAGCTCGACGAGAAATGGGGCAAGCGCACCTTCTGGTTGTGGATCATCGGCTTCTATCTCGCCTTCATGCCGCTCTATGTGCTCGGCTTCGAAGGCATGCCGCGCCGGATGCAGCATTACAGCAATCCGGCCTGGCAGCCCTGGCTGATCGTCGCCGAGCTCGGCGCCGTGGTCATCCTCGCCGGTATCGTGTCCACGTTCATCCAGATTTGGGTGAGCTACAAGAACCGCGAAGCGCTCAGGGACACGACCGGGGATCCCTGGGACGGCCGGACGCTGGAATGGAGCATCTCCTCGCCGCCGCCCGAATACAACTTTGCCGTCATCCCCGAAGTTCATGACCTGGATGAGCTCACCTGGCGCAAGGAAAACAACTACGTCGAGCCCAAGGCGGATGGACAGGCCATCGTGATGCCCAACAATACCGGTGCCGGCGTCATCATTGGCGGCTTCACCTTCATGCTCGGCTTTGCGCTGACCTGGCAGATCTGGTGGCTCGCCGTCGTCTCCCTGATCATCATGGTGACGGCCCTGGCGATCCGGGGGGCCGACGATCATCCCGAACACATGGTGAAAGTCGAGCCGGAATCCGGCGACTTCCTCAATCCGGCGGAGTAGGTGGCAACGTGACTGCAACGACGAAAAACGATCCCGAAATCGCCGCCTTGTTCGAAGCGGCCGAGCACGAGGCCATCGAGGAGAAATCCCTCGGCTTCTGGACCTATCTGATGAGCGACGCGGTGATTTTCTCGCTGCTGTTCGCAACCTATGCGGTGATGTACACCCGCACCGCGGGTGGTCCGGCGGCGCAGGACGTCTTCGACCTGCCGCACACCGCCTGGGAAACCGCGCTGCTGCTGTTTTCGAGCATCACCTTCGGTTTCGCCAGCCTGTCGGCGGCGGAAGAGGACAAGTCCAGAACATTGATGTGGCTCGGCGTCACCTTCCTGTTCGGCCTCGGCTTCGTCACGATGGAGCTGGTCGAATTCTCCGGAATGATCGCGGAAGGCGCCGGTCCCGACCGCAGCGGCTTTCTGTCGTCCTTCTTCACCCTTGTCGGCACGCATGGACTGCATGTCAGCTCGGGCCTGATCTGGATCGCCATCATGGCGTTGCAGGTGAGCCGCAAGGGTCTGGGCGCGGCGGTCCAGTCCCGCCTGCACCGGCTTGGCCTGTTCTGGCACTTCCTCGACATAATCTGGATCGGAATCTTCTCCTTCGTCTATCTGCCCGGAGTGATGTGACATGACGAGCGCAAGCAACACACAAAACGGCTACCGGGCCTATCTTGTCGGCTTTGCCCTGGCCGTCGTCCTCACCGCCATTCCCTTCGGTCTGGTCTTCGCCAAGGCCCTTCCGTTCGGGATGCTGTTCCCGCTGATCGTTGTGCTGGCGGTCGTGCAGATGCTCGTGCACCTGCGCTACTTCCTGCATCTGGGCCTCAGGTCGAGCCCGTGGGAAGTGCGTCTCTCAGGCGGACTGGCAGCGATCATGATCCTCATCATGGCCCTGGGAACCCTGTGGGTGATGACCGATCTCGACATACGCATGATGACCATGGGGATGTAGCGGACCGGGCGAATGCAGGCCCGTGGCGGATCGAGCCGGTTCGTCGTCTCCGACACGTCCGGCACCGCTGTCCGCAGCACAACGCGTTCTGACGGAATCAGAACGCATGCCCTATCTGTTCGTGGTCGCATCGATTTTTGCTAAAGGCCGGCACGCTTTTTCGCACGATGCTCTCGGCAAATAGGCGGCTGCAATGTCCTTGCCGCGGCCTGTGGCGCCTGGCGTCGGAGGCCGGCGTCACCGATCCGCTTCGCGCCAGCTTGGCAAACGCGCTGGCGGATCGGTCACGGAGAGGCTGATGGGCAGCGCCTACTGCATGTTCATGTTCGGGTCGATCTGCCAGATTTCGTCGACGATCTTTCCCTTGCGATAGGTCAGCACGTAGCGCACCGGGATTGAACTGCTTCCCTTGAAATCGACATTGGCGGTCACCGTCATTCCATCCGGATTGGTCGCCACCATGATGTCGTCGACCTTTTCGGTCAACTTGCTGTTTGCGCCGGAAAACTTCGTCCACGCCGACTGGATTGCCTTGGTGCCGGCATAGGAACCGTCAAGCGGGCCGCCAATCCAGTGGAGCGTCGCATTGGGCGCGTACTGGCTCATGATCATCGTGACATTGCCACTGGCAATGGCCTTGAAATGGTTCTGGGCATCAGGCGCCATCGTGGCGGCAAAAACGGGGCTGGCGAGCATTGCCAGGGCGGCGGCGAAGGCAACGGATTTGACGTACATGGCAGTACTCCTTCTGAAATTGTGCAGGCGGTCGCGGATCGACCGCGCCGGGAGGCTGGTTTCCGTCTCTGTCCGCAAGAGGGCAGGTCGCGCAGATGTGAAAAGCATTGAGCAGGCGTTTTTCCCGCCAAATCCGGGCCGACGCTTCCCGCAGCCCGGAGTGCGGTCCCGGCCATTTCGAGTGCGTGCGCCTGCAAGGCGCCAGGCCTGACCACAATATCAAGGGGTTCGGGCAGCGAAGATCCGGATCACCGGCAAACAACGCTGCTGCCGACTCCGCTCGAAACCAAGGTGTGGCGCGGGCCAATAGTGCCTGACCCAATTCTGGTCTCTGGCTCTCGTGCCCTGTTCCGACAAAACCGGAACCCGACGGCGCGATGACTGGCGCGAAGCCGAACACGTCGGGTCGATGGCACCCGCAAGGTGTACTCATCTATCCGCGCCTACCGATTAACTGGTTGTTATCTGGGCTAAATAGCTTGCATGCGGCTGTTTTGTGACACACACTCGCGCCAAGGCATCTGACGCACATGGATGCCGCATAAGGGGAAATTCTAGGGGGGAAACCAATGAAGAAACACACCCTGATTCTGTCTGCCGCTCTGGCCACACTGTCCTTTGGTTTGGGCTCCGTGCAGGCAGCCGAACGGCTGACGTTCTACTGCGCCGCCGACGAAGACTGGTGCCAGGTCATGGCCCGTGCCTTCGAATCCGAAACCGGGATCAGCGTCGCCATGACGCGCAAGAGCTCCGGCGAAACCTATGCCGAAATCAAGGCGGAATCGGCCAATCCCAAGGGCGACGTGTGGTGGGGCGGCACCGGCGACCCGCACCTGCAGGCGGCCGAGGAAGGCCTGACCATCGAATACATCTCGCCCATGCGCGACCAGCTCTATGACTGGGCCATCCGCCAGGCCGAAGCGGCCGACAACAAGACCATCGGCATTTATTCCGGTGCGCTCGGCTTCGGCTACAACAAGGATCTTCTGGCTGCCAACAATCTCGACGCGCCGGCCTGCTGGGAAGACCTGATCAAGCCCGAATACAAGGGCCACATCCAGATGGCCAACCCGAACAGCTCGGGAACCGCCTATACGGCGCTTGCCACCATCGTGCAGCTCTGGGGCGAGGACAAAGGCTACGAGTACCTGAAGGCGCTCAACACCAACATCAACCAGTACACCAAGTCCGGTTCGGCCCCGATCAAGGCGGCGGCCCGCGGCGAAACCACCATCGGCATCGTGTTCATGCATGACGCGGTGGCCCAGGCCGTCGCCGGCTTCCCGGTCGTCGCCGTCGCGCCCTGTGAAGGCACCGGCTACGAGATCGGTTCCATGAGCATCATCAAGGGTGCCCGCAACCTCGAGAATGCCAAGAAGTTCTATGACTGGGCGCTGTCGGCGCCGGCGCAGTCGCTGGCCCTCAAGGCCAACTCGTTCCAGCTGCCGTCGAACAAGAACGCCGAGGTCTCGCCGATGGTGCCCGACCTGTCGACGATCAAGCTGATCGACTACAACTTCGCGCTCTACGGTTCGTCCGAGGAGCGCAAGCGCCTGCTCAAGAAGTGGGACGACGAGGTCGGTTCGCTGCCGCGTTGATTTTGGCTACGGCTTGATAGCGAAAGAGGGGAACCGGTGCAAAGCGCCAACCGAACCCTTCTGATCACTCTGCTTCTGGGGTGGGCGGCCATGGTCGTCCTCCCCTGGTATGGCATCGAGTACGGCTTCTGGAATTTCGAGTGGCTGACCGAGGGCTATCCCTTCGACGTCGATTATGCCCCCGGTCTCATCGAGATCGTTCTGGGCTTCCGCCCCTGGCTCATTCCCGTCGCACTGTTTCTGCTTGTGCCGCTGCCGGCGGTCTTCATGCGGCGCGAGGATGCGCGCTTCGGCTGGCTGCTGATCGTCGGCGGGTTCGGCGGTCTTGTCTATCTGCTCGGGCAGGGCTTCGCCATCGGCATTCACGGCTGGTCCTGGGGCTTCATGGAGCATCTTTTCGGCCCCCTCGATGATCGTCAGTTCGGCATGGGCTATGGCGCGCTGATTGTCGGCGGCGCCTTCCTGCTGGTCGGATCGCAGGGACTGGCGGCGCGCGGCGCCGTCAAGGGCGACAGCTTCATCGTCAGCTCGATCGCCGCCGTGGTCACCCTGGTTGCCCTGTTCATTTTCTATCCCGTGCTGCAGATCCTTTCGAGCGCGGTCGGGACCGAGGACGGCGGCATGTCGCTCATCGCCTTTGGCGAGCGTTTTGTCGATCGCAAGATCTGGGGGCTGGGGTGCTTCGGCGGCGGCCTCAGCTGCGGCGTAGCATGGAACTCGCTCATCCTCGGCGTCATCGTCGGGCTTCTGACCACAATCCTCGGGCTTGCCTTTGCCCTGTTCATCACCCGATCGGGCTCGCGCTTCGCCAATGCCGTCCGGGCCCTGTCGGTCCTGCCGATCATCACGCCGCCCTTCGTCATCGGCCTCGCCATCATTCTTCTGTTCGGTCTGTCCGGCCAGGTGACCACCTTTTTCGCGCACATGTTCGGGGTCGCACCCACCCGGTGGGTCTACGGGCTGCCGGGAGTGGCCCTGGCACAGGTCATGTCCTTCACCCCCATTGCCTTCCTGGTGCTGATCGGCGTGGTCGAAGGGGTAAGCCCTTCCATGGAGGAGGCGGCGCTGACCATGCGCGCCTCGCCCTGGCAGATGTTCAGGACGGTCACCATGCCGCTGATGCGGCCGGGTCTGGCCAATGCCTTTTTGCTCAGTTTCATCGAATCCATGGCCGATTTCGGCAACCCGCTGGTGCTCGGCGGCAATTTCCAGGTGCTGTCGACCGAAATCTTCTTCTCCATCGTCGGCGCCCAGCACGACCAGAGCCGGGCCGCGGTTCTCGCCATCATCCTTTTGACCTTCACGCTGCTCGCCTTCTTCGTTCAGCAGCGCTGGCTCGGGCGCAAATCCTATGTCTCGGTATCCGGAAAGGGCGATTCCGGCGTCCATCCGCAGATTCCGAAAGGGCTCTCGCTTCCCATCCGTATCGTCGTGACGGTCTGGATCGCCTTCACCCTCATCATCTACGGCATGATCGTTTATGGCAGCTTCGTCGAGCTGTGGGGCGTCAACGGCACGCTGACACTGCGCCACTACATTTCCGCCTTCTCCATCGACTTCAACGAGTTCGGCCTCCACTGGTCCGGCTCGGCCTGGGGTTCGTTCTGGACGACCATCACCATTTCCGCCATTTCGGCACCGCTGACGGCGGCACTGGGGCTGGTCACCGCCTATCTTCTGGTTCGTCAGAAGTTCGCCGGCCAGCGCACTTTCGAATTCGGCACCATGCTGAGCTTTGCCATTCCCGGCACCGTGATCGGCATCAGCTATATCCTGGCGTTCAACGTGCCGCCGATCGAGCTGACCGGGACGGGAGTGATCCTGGTGATCAGCTTCATCTTCCGCAACATGCCGGTCGGCGTGCGCGCCGGCGTCGCTTCGCTGGCCCAGCTCGACAAGAGCCTGGACGAGGCGTCGCTGACCCTTCACGCCAACAACTGGCAGACCTTCCGCTACGTCGTCCTGCCGCTGCTGCGCCCGGCAATCCTGGCGGCGCTCGTTTACAGTTTCGTGCGCGCCATGACCGCGATCAGCGCCGTCATCTTCCTGGTCTCGGCCCAGTACAACATGGCGACCAGCTACATCATCGGCCGGGTCGAGAACAACGAATACGGCATCGCCATCGCCTATTCGACCGCGCTGATCTTCGTGATGCTCGCCGCCATCGGCATTTTGCAGTTGCTGGTCGGCCGACGCGAGATCGGTCGCCGCACCCAGTTCCGCGAAGCGCAACTGATCCAGGGGTAAACTGAGATGATCGCACCGCTTGGCAAGGGAAAGGCCTCCTCCGTGGTCTTTGACGGGGTCACAAAGACCTTCGGGCGCGGCGCCAGCGCCGTCAAAGCGGTGGACAATGTCAGCTTCACCGTCAATGCCGGAGAACTGGTGACCTTTCTCGGCCCGTCCGGCTGCGGCAAGACGACGACCCTGAGGATGATCGCCGGGCTGGAAATGGTCACCTCCGGCCGCATCGTGATCGGCGAGCGCGACGTGACCAAGGTGCCCGCCACCGATCGCGACGTGTCGATGGTCTTCCAGTCCTATGCGCTGTTTCCGCACATGAACGTCATCGAGAACGTCGCCTATGGATTGCGCATGTCCAATACGCCCAAGGCCGAGGTGAAGGCGCGCGCCGAGGCGGGCCTCGAACTGGTCGGTCTTGCCGGCTACGGTTCGCGCCTGCCGAGCGAACTGTCCGGCGGCCAGCAACAGCGGGTGGCGGTGGCCCGGGCGCTGGTGCTCGAGCCGGAAGTGCTGCTTTTCGACGAGCCGCTTTCCAATCTCGACGCCAAGCTCAGGCGCAAGGTCAGGGAGGAAATCCGCGACATCCAGCTCTCGCTCGGTCTGACGGTGGTCTATGTCACGCATGACCAGGAAGAAGCTCTGGCCGTCTCCGACCGGATCGTCGTCATGAAGAACGCCACGATCGCCCAGATCGGTACGCCGCACGAGCTTTACGACCTGCCGCAGGATGCCTTCGTCGCCGACTTCATCGGGGAGGCCAATCTGCTGCCCTGCGAGGTGCAATCAATATCCGCCGACGGCACGGCCCAGATCAGGGCCGGGTCGATGCAGCTGTCGCTTCCGGCGCGCGATCTCGAGCCGGGGCCGGCATTCCTGGCCATTCGTCCCCGTCGCATCCGGTTCGACGGCGGTGCGGATCTCAGCCTGCCCGGCAAGGTGGCCAAATCGACCTATGTCGGCAGCCACATGGAATATCACCTCGAAACGGAACTGGGCGAACTGTTCGCGATCGCGGAGACGGCGGAGGGCCCCTTGCCCGAGGGCGAAGCGATCCGGATCGATCTGGCGGAATCGCGCCCGGTCCTGGTCAAGAGGCAGATTTAGAGCGTTTTCAGGCGAAGTGGATACCGGTTCGCCGGTTCGAAAACGCGACCACTCGATAACCTGGAGCTTCCGCTCTGATTCCATCAGAACGGAAGCTCCAGAGCATCGCCGTCTTCGTCAGGACACCGGCTCGAAGGTGGCGTCGGCCATTTCCCTGATCTCGTCGAACACGCCCGGCCCCCCGGCGATCACCTGCAGCCCCTCGACGAACGCCCTGTCCTGATCGAAAGGGGCGATCCGCCCGCCCGCTTCCTCGATCATCAACAGGGCGGCCAGACAATCCCAGACATGCATGTGCGGCTCGGCGTAGCCGATCAACCGGCCGGCAGCGACATAGGCGAGCATGAGGGCGCCCGAAGCGTTGCGGAAATACATGCCGCCCCTGTCGAACAGGACAGAAATGAAACGGGCCGCCTGCTGCAGGGGGCTGCGCGCGGCAATACCGGTTCCCATGCTGCCGTCGGCGACGCTCGTGGCGGTGGAAACACGCATCGGCGCGCCGTTCACAAAGGCGCCGGCGCCACGTTCGGCCTCGAACATTTCGTCATTGCAGGGATCGTATATGACTCCTGCCACCGTCTTGCCGTCATGTGTCAGCGCCAGCACCACGGTCCAGGCGGGAATGCCCGAAACATAGTTGGCGGTGCCGTCGATGGGATCGATCACCCAGACATAGCCGGACCGGCCGGGCGCGGGCTCAAATTCCTCCCCGACAATGCCGTCCTCCGGCCAGTCGCGGGCAATCGCCTCGCGTATCAGGGTTTCGACGGAGCGATCGGCATTGGAGACAAAATCCTGCGCGCCTTTGCGCTCGATCCTGAGCGCACCAAGATCCCGGAAAAGGGCAAGTGCGTGACTTCCGGCCTGGCGCGCCGTTTCGATGGCCCATGTCCGGCGTTGCCGTATGGAGCCCGAGGGGGTGTTCGTGTCGTTCATGCTGGATTCCGGAACTCGGTCGGGAACTGGCGCCCGGCGAAGCGAGCGACAATCCGTTTTCACAAATAGGTCTCTTTCAGTTTCTGGCTTGCCTTGCGGAACAGGCCGAGATCGGAGCCGACGGCGACGAAACGCGCCCCCATGTCCATGTAGCGCCGCGCATCGGCCTCGACCGGTGCGAGGATGCCGGAGGGCTTGCCGGCCGATTTCGCCGCATCGAACACCTGTTTGATCAGGTTCTGGACCTCGGGATGGCCGGGATTGCCGAGATGCCCGCAGGAGGCGGCAAGATCGGACGGACCGACGAACAGACAATCGACGCCCTCGACACTGGCGATGTCCTTGGCGATTGCGGCCGCCGCCGGCGTCTCGATCTGGACGATCACGGCGATGTTGTCGTTGATCACCTGCTGGTAGTCCTCAACCGCACCGTAGCGGTTGGAACGATGCGCCACCGACACGCCCCTGACGCCCTGCGGCGGATAGCGCGTGGCGGCAATTGCGGCTTTCGCCTCCTTGACACTCTGCACGAAGGGGATGAGGAAGTTGAAAAAGCCGGCATCCAGAAGCCGCTTGATCGTCACCATGTCGTTCCAGGGCGGACGGACGATCGGTGCCGAAGCGCTGTCCTTCAATGCCATCAATTGCGGGATCAGCGACAGCACGTCGTTGGGCGCGTGTTCGGCATCCAGAAGCAGCCAGTCGAAACCGGCGAGCCCGAGAATTTCGATGGTGATCGGACTGCCGAGCGAACTCCAGCAGCCGACCAGGCGCCTGCCGGCCAGAAGATCCTGGCGGAACCGGTTGGGTAGCGGTGTGTAGGGGGTGGACATGGGGCGACCTTTATCATGCCACGTCGTGATCGGCCATGAGTTCGAGTGCCTTGACCATGGCGGAATGATCCCAGGCTGAACCGCCATGGGCGGCGCAGGCATTGAACAGCTCCTGCGCGGACGCCGTGTTCGGAAGACTCATCTTCATGGCGCGGGCACTCGATAGCGCAAGGTTCAGATCCTTCTGGTGCAGCTCGATCCTGAAGCCCGGATCAAAGGTCCGCTCGATCATGCGCTTGCCATGGATCTCGAGGATCTTGGAGGAGGCGAACCCGCCCATCAGCGCCTCCCTGACCTTCATCGGATCGGCGCCCGCCTTGGAGGCGAACAGCAGCGCTTCCCCAACCGCCTCGATGGTCAAGGCCACGATGATCTGGTTGGCGACCTTGCAGGTCTGCCCGTCGCCATTGCCACCGACAAGCGTGATGTTCTTGCCCATCAGATCGAAGAGCGGTTTGGCCGTGGCAAAGCCCTTTTCGGTGCCGCCACACATGATGGTCAGCGTTCCGGCCTTGGCCCCGACCTCGCCGCCGGAAACTGGCGCATCGACGTATTCGCACCCCTGTTCGTTGATCTTTTTGGCGAACACCTTGGTCTCGACCGGCGAGATCGAACTCATGTCGATCACCGTCTTGCCGGCACTCAACCCTTCGGAAACACCGTTCTCGCCGAACAGCACCGCCTGGACGTGCGGGGTGTCGGGCACCATGATGATGACGATCTCGGATTGCTCGGCGACCTCCTTCGAGCTTCCCGCGACCCTGGCCCCCTTGTCGGTCAGCGATTTGGCCACGCCGACGACGTCATAGGCCAGAACCTCGTGGCCGCCATCGATCAGATGCGCCGCCATCGGCGCCCCCATGATCCCCGTGCCAATGAAACCGATCCTGCTCATTTGTCTTCTCCTTTGCGGATGTTCCGGCCCTGCCGTACGAGGCAGGAACGTTTGCTGCCAAATGTCCAGCCCGGGATGAGATATTGCATGCCGGCGGCATCATCGCGAGCGCCGAGCGCCTTGTCGCGATAGAGCGCGTTCGCCGCCTCGACCGCCGTCTTGGCATGAATGGCGACCCTCAGGTCGAAGGTCTGGGGGCCGCGCCCGCCGGTGTCGCGATCGGCAAAGGCCCTGTCCATGGCCTGCAGAACGGCGTTGTACGTGGCAATCGGTTGCCCGACCACGAGCGGTATCGCGTCCTCGAGCGTTTTGCGGATCCTTTCGCCCCCCGGCACTTCGCCCACACCAATCCGTCCCGAGGAGTCGCCGAGCAGAACGACATTGCGGGCGAAGTCAGGTCCGTGCGCGCCACTCAGATTGAGCAGCATGCTGTCCGAACCAGCAACAGGGACAACGCGCATCTCGGTGACTTTGGGGGCACCTTTTCCCTCATGCATGGCCAAAACCGGCGCCTCCGACTTGCCCGAACCGCCCGCCCTCGACAACCTGGCGCCACCCCGGCCGGCGGCGCAGGCAAAGCCAACGCTCGATGGCTACACCTTTGAGGGCTATCGCAACGCCGACGGCAGTGTCGGAACCCGGAACATCCTGGCGATCGCAACGAGCGTGCAATGCGTTGCCGGTGTCGTCGACCAGGTGGTGCACCGGATCAAGGCCGAGCTTTTGCCGCTTTGCCCCAATGTGGATGGGGTGGTCGGGATCAACCACGCCTATGGATGCGGTGTCGCCATCAACGCTCCGGACGCCGTTATCCCTATCCGAACGCTTGGAAATCTTGTCAGGAACTCCAATTTCGGCGGCGAAGTCATGATCGTCGGGCTTGGCTGCGAGAAGCTGCGCGCCGAAACACTGGTTCCGGATGGCGACGATGCCGCCACCCTGCAATATCTGCGGGATCCGTCCCTTGTCGGTTTCTCGGCGATGATCGACGCCCTGATGGCACAGGCCGAAACGCATCAGAAACGCCTCGATCGAAGACAAAGACAGACCTGCCCTGCATCCGATCTGGTTGTCGGCGTTCAGTGCGGGGGCAGCGACCGGAAGCTCTTGCCGGAACTGCTCGAGAAGTCGGCGCAGCGCCCGTTGGCGGTTTTCTGCAGTTCGGACATCATCGCGCAAGGTGTGTTGATCGAAGCACAGGTCCGCGGACTGGCCGTTCCCGGCGACATCGCCATCATCGGGTTCGGCGACCAGAACTTCGCCGCCTATACCTATCCGGCCCTGACGACCGTGAAGATCGACTTCAGTCTCATCGGCAGGCTGTCGGCGGAAAACCTGCTGGCCCGGCTGAAAAACACGGCAGTCGCAGCCAACGCCGTCGATGTCGGTTTCGAAATCCAGGTCAGGGAAACCGCCTGATCCGGCAGTGATGCTTCCGGTCGCGGGCGCCGAGCGCCGATGCTTTTGTGCCTGGCCTGGCCTGTTCGCCTGTGAACGACGCCCGCATCCCTCCCCATCAAGGGGAGGGAAGGGAGGACATCAGGCGCAGGCGTCCAACCAGGGCCGGAGCGCGCGGCGGACGGCACGTTTGACCAGGGCGTCCGGGTCCGCGAGGTTGTCGCCTTCCTCCAGCGCCTCCTTGACGAAGGGACCGCTGAGATACTGGCTCAAAAGGCCAATGTGCGGCTGTGCCTCGCGGAAGCGGTTGTAGAGATCGGCCAGTGCCGCCTGGGCCTCGGGTTTCAGCCAGTAATAGCGGATGCGGTCGGCGAGGCCGTAATGGCGCTGGCTCTGCTGCGAGGCGGCATCGCCGTGAATGTGATCCTTCCACGGGCCCGGATCGGCGAGCATCAGCTTTTCCATCGTGTCGCGCAGGGCGCGCGGGCCATGATCGACCTCGGCCGCCGCCAGTTCCATGCCGTAAAGCGCCTCGCGCAGCGCATAGGTGAGGCTGGGGCCGATCTTGAGGATGGCGAAACCGTCCTCGACCAGCGCCTTGAGCGCCGCGCCGGTCTGGTAGTCGGTCGAATGCGCCTCATAAACGAGCCCGTCGAGATCGGCGCGCGCCGCCACCAGCGCCCTCGCCCGCGCCGGGTCGTAGAGCACGACGCTCATCTGGGCGCTTTCCACCCTTGGCTGCACGACGATGGCGATCACCCGCGCAAAGGCATCGGCGAGCCCTGCCGACTCGAACACCTGCTTGTGCACCGCATAGGTCTTTTTGACCGCTTCGGGTCGGGTCGGCATCAGATCGGTCAGTTCCTCATGTGCGCCGCCGGGAGCCGGGATTTCCGTGCCGATGATATAGATGAAATCATTGCCCGTTTCCTCGGCGACCCTGCACAGGTCGGCGGCGCGGTTGGCCGTGGTCAGATCGTCGAGCGCCACCGGTTCGCCGGCGCAGCCCATCGAACAGTCGAGATGAAGCTTGCGGATGCCGGCTTCGGCATAGGCGCGCATCATCAGCTTTGCCTCCGCCATCGCCGCGTCGGCCGGCAGGTGCTTCCACGGGTTCGGGCCGAGATGGTCGCCGCCGAACAGCAGCCTTTCCTCGGGAAACCCCACCGAGCGGGCGATGTCCTTCACCCCGGCGACGAATTCGGCAGGGGTCATGCCGGTATAGCCACCGCGGTGATTGACCTGGTTGCAGGTGCATTCGATCAGCCCGTACTGGCCCTGAGCCATCGCCTCTTCGAGCGAAGCGGCGATGACCAGCGGATGGGCTGAACACACGGACACGATGCCGCGCGGATCGGTGCCGAGAGCAAGAAGCGGATCGGTCACGACGTCCTCCTGTGCTTGTCGGCGAAGGCCCTGACGGTTTCCAGATGCTCGGCGCCCGACATCGGCCCGCGCTTCATCACCGCCAGTGCTCCGGCGGCGGCGGCGAGCCTCAGGCACTCGGCCGGGCTGTCGCCCGCCGTCCACAGCGCCACGAAGGCGCCGCCGAAGCAGTCGCCGGCGCCGGTCGGATCGACTTCCTCGGCCGGGTAGGGGGTCTGCCGCAAAACCCTTGTGCCGTCGTAATAGCTGGCGCCCTCGGCGCCGCGCTTGTGCACGACCGCCTTCATGCCGGATTTGAGGTGCCGGGCGATGGCTTCTTCGGCGTCGTTCGTATCGACACCGAGAAAGACCTCGTCGCCGGAGGGCAGGAACAGATCGGTGAAGGAAAGGATCTTCTCGATCGCTTCCCTGAGCCCGGGCTGCACGAGCATTTCCTTCCTGAGGTTCGGGTCGAACGAGACGGTACCGCCGCGCGCCTTGATGTCCCTGGCCGCATCGGCGGTCATCGACCTTATGTCCTCGGTGAACATCGAATTGCCGACCACATGCAGATGGGTCGATTCGGCGATGACTTTCTCGACTTCCGGCGACATGCGGATGGTGCCGCTGGCCGAATAGGTGATGTTGTAGATGAAATCGCGGTTGCCGTCGGGACGGTAGCGCACGAAGGCATGGCCGGTCGGCAGCACCGGATCGGTGCGGATGGCCGAGATGTCGACCCCGTCATCCTTCAGGCGGTCGAGATTGAGCTTGCCGAAATCGTCCTTGCCGACCGCCGAGACATAGGCGGTTTCGGCCCCCATCCGGGCGGCCTGGCTGATGAAGATGGTGGGGGCGCCGGACGGAAACGGCCCCGTCATGGTAATCGGCTCGAGAAAGCCGTAGCCCCGGGTGTCTGCCATGACCTCGACGAGAATTTCGCCCAATGACACGATCTTGCCCATGATTCCTCCGTGATTGTGTTGCTTGAAATGACGCCCTGACCTGCAAGGATCAGGACGGGTTTGCCGCTTTTTCGAATTCGCTGGCCGCGGCGATCGTCTCGCTGTCGCTCAACAGCTGGCGGGCAACGGCCGGCGCGATGGTGAAACACTCAAGCCCGCGCTGGGCGAGTTGCACCATCTGGCCGGTGTTGCGGATCGAGGCGACCAGGATCTTCGTCCGCCCCCCCGACAGCTTGCCAATGGCGAGCATCTGGTCCATGGCCTCGAAGGCGGGCAGGCCCGTTTCGACCATGCGGCCGAAATAGGGGGCGATGTAGTCGGCGCCGAGGGCGGTCGCGACGAACATCTGCTTGGCGTCATAGGCCGCCGTCATCAGGATCGGACCGCCGAGCGCCTTGATGGCCGGCACGGCCCGGATTCCCTGTTCGGTCAGCGGCACCTTGACCACGGTCCTGATGCCGGCCTCACGTCCGTGCTCGTAAAGCGCTCCGGCCCAGTCGGCATAGGTTTCGACGGGCCCGTAAACCTGGCCGTGAAGTTCGGTGGCACCCAGATCAGCCGCCCGCCGCGTCAGCCCGGCCCAGTCGATTTCCGGATAGGACAGCCCGGCGCGCCGGGCCAGAAGCGGGTTGGTCGTGATCCCGGTAAAAATCCCGGTGGGCATCAGCTCCTGCCAGGCCTCGATATCCGCGGTGTCGATGAGAAGTTGCATATCGGTTCATGCCTCGTGATGAAGGGCGGCTTCGAGTTCGGCCCGGGTCGGCGGGCTGCATCCCGCCCGCGTGCAATTGAGTGCGGCGGCAGTATTGGCGCGCCGAACAAGGGCGTGCAGCGTGTCGCGCGTCAGCGTTTCCAGTCCTTCAGGTGAAAGGGCGTCGCAATTCGCCAGTCCCGCCAGCAGGGCCGCTGTGAAAGTATCGCCCGCGCCGACAGTGTCGGCAAGCTGCGGCACCGTCTCGGCCGGCACGTTTATGCGGCTTTCGTCCAGCCAGACGCTTGTGCCGTCGCCCCCCCTTGTGAGAATGATGACCCGGCCCGATGCAGTTGCGCGCAGTGCCGCGATGGCGGCTTCCTGCGCGAGATCGGGACATAGGGCCGCGAGATCCTCGTCGCTGAGTTTGATCAGATGCGCGCGTGCGCACATGCGTCTGATGCGCGCCCGGTAGTCCGCAATGTCGGAGATCACCGAAACCCGTACGTTCGGGTCGAGGGATACCAGAACGCCCCTGTCGAAACACACGGCGCAGAATGTCTCCCAGGCCTGGGCGTCGGGGCCGTCAGTCAGCGTCAGCGATCCGGTGTGGATGGCCTTTGCGTTGGCGGGAAGAGCGGCTTCAAGGCTTGAGACCGTCACCGCCCTTTCCGCCGTGCCGTCGCGCTCGAAACTGTAGGAGGGAATGCCGTGGGTCACCGTTACCCGTGCCATGGTTGTCGGTTCCGGTCGCCGGCCGCCGGAAAGGGCGACATTCGATTCGACGAGTGTCCCGGCCAGCAGGTCACCCCAGGAATCCTCGGAGATCGGTGAGACATAGGCGACGTTTTCGCCAAGCCGTCCCAAGGCCATCGCAACATTGTAGGGTGATCCGCCGGGATAGGCCGTGGCGAGTCCTTCGCGGTTCATGTAGTCGATCAGATTCTCGCCGCCGACGGCGATCAACGATCTCTCGGTCATGGGACCCATTGAGCCTATGCGCCTAGTTCCGTTGAACATTTTAACGCTATCTGGGTCAGCGGCAAGCCGGATGCGACAAGGCAAGTCGCGTTTGTCATGCCAGCTCGCGCGTGTTGTCCTCCCTGCGGATTTGGATCTTGCCGACCGAAACCGGGATTCGCCCGCCTTCTTCCTTGTGAAGAAGTTCATTCCGGCGGTCGAGCAGGCCCGGACCGATCGACGGTCGCGGAATAGCAAGGAAGCGAGCCGAAGCCACGGCTTCGGCTCGCTTCTGCCTTTTCGCTTTCCGGTGACTTGTGGCGACGGTCGATGTGCCTCAAGTGGTTGCCGGTTGGCGCAGCAGTACTCGGGACAGGGTCATCAATGCACCGATCACCAATACTGCGGCCATCGTGGCCAGTTCCCACACATCACTGTATGTGGGCTTCAGAACCATGTCGGCCACGACCAGCACCAGCACCACATAGTCGAAGCGCGCGATCATGAGCAGGTTCTCGGCAAACGGCACCAGGTCGGGATTGTCCTTTCCCTTTTCGGCGACCAGGACCGACAGCTTCTCGGCCCGCGGCTTGATCATCAGCAGGCCGTTGACAAAGGTCGCTACAAAACCCGCAAGCCCGAGAATGACCCACAATTGGGAGAGATCTCCGCCGATCCACGCCGTTGCCGCTCCGAACACGACCGTGAGTGCGGAGACCGGCACGAACAGGGGTGGCCCGAGAAGCGCGATGATTTCAATGACCGGCGTCGCCGCGCCAGGGCCTTGTTTGCGTCGCGAGACCTCTGCCGCGATCAAAAGCGTGAGCCCGCCTCCGACCCAGATGATGGCGCAGGCAACATGAAGCAGTTCGAGAATCGCATACCCGCTCATTTGGCAGTCCTTCCTTGAGGTGGAAAGCCGGGCAGGATCGCCCGGCAAGGTGGGCCTGGATCAGGCGATCATCGGTTTGTCCAAGGCCTTTTGGGATGTGCCGATTTCGCGCTGGCTGGACAGCGCCGTGCCGGAATCCGCCGTCGTTCTGCGCCACCACGACATCCCGGGGGTTCTGACGGGGCTGAGAAGCGGCGCCGGCGCCGGCTTGATGTCGAACATGGTCGCCGAGGCCGATGGTTCCCTGGTCCGGTGTTTCGTGCCGCCGGTGATTCAGGAGATTCCGGTTTGGCTCATCACCGCCGAGCGCCTGCGCAAGGAGCCGCGCATCCGCGCCCTGATGGATTTTCTGGCAGGATATTTGGTGCAGCGCCGCTTTCGCGCCACCTCGACGACGCCGGGAGGATCTTGACAGCATCGGTTTTGCATCAGGCGCCCGTGACCCCGGCCGTGTCCTTCTTGAGACGGCGCTTTGGCCGAATTGAATGTCTGCTTTCCTCATTTCCATCCTCAACGGCCAGCTGGCCGTTCTGGCCATGGCCGGAAGACGGTCGTGCGGAGACGATCAGTCCAAATGACAGGGAAATTCGTCGTTCGGACTGGTGACGGCCAAGGCTGTCGCGTTTTCGAACCGGCGAACCGGTATCCACTTCGCCTGAAAACGCCCTAGGAGGTCTTGTCTGCCTTCGGCGGCTTGAGAAGCCCACGCGGCCTGGCTACATGCCAACCCGCCTGTGGCGGTTGCGCGTTGGAGGGCAAATGCAGTGTGTTCGGCCCGCTGACGCGGGACGTTGCGTTCCTGGATGCCTCATTTTCCTCGGGCGGCGGGGCGTCGGCCGCGTGATCCACCTGTCTGGTGAATTCGGAAAAAAGTGTTTCGGCGCGCGTGCGCGCGGGAGTTTTCATTTTTTGATCCTTGACGGATTGGCTGTGGGACCACCTGGAAAAGCAGTCCCGCACCAGGCTATTCGACCAATTTCAAGTTCGTTGCCGCAACCTTGCCATCCGGCCGGTCCTCGGCGTCGTAGGAGAGTTTCTGGCCTTCAGCAAGACCGCTGAGCCCTGCACTTTCGACGGTGGAAATGTGGACGTAGGCGTCCTTGCCGCCGTCATCGGGGGTAATAAACCCGAACCCTCTGGTACCGTTGAAAAACTTCACCTTGCCGACGGTCATCGTGTTTGCCTCCGTGGCTATGTCCGAAGCTCGAAGCGAACGGACAAATTTCCCATGCGCGACACGCGCAGGGGCCTGAACGTTCGCAATGTCAACGGGAAGCCAAGCAAACCGAAAAAACGGTAGTTCGGTTAGCCAAAGACGGCTGAAAACGTGTCAGGGTAATACTAGTCAAACCGAGTGTTATTTTTAAGGCAGATAATAGGATGAGCAGTTTCCATAGGCATCTACGGTGCAGAATAAATCATTCGTTCCTATCGAACACATGCTCAAAAATCAGGGCAGCGTCGACAATATTGCCAACGCGAGCTGTCGACTGCAGGCGTTAGCTGCCGAAATCCTTTGCGGCAAGCACAAGCGCGTAGGAATGTCCGCGCACATAGGCGCGGTCGGCGATTTCGGTGATGCGCGACCAATTGGAGTCGAAGGCGCGCAGAATTGCGGCTTCGCCCGAGGGCATGCCCGGCGACATCAAAAACAGAGCGTCTTCATCGAGAAAGAAGGCGATCTCCATTGTCCTGTCATGTCCCCAGAATCGAACCCGCTTGTTGCGGGCATCATAGCTGCGAATCCTGTTCGGAAAGCCGAGAGACATTGGCGGGGGCTCCATGGTGTGGCGTTCTGGTTCCGGGGTTTTGCGGGCACTCAATCCGGCTTTCCGGGCGTTGCTTCATCGCAGCCGGGCCCGCTCGGCGCCGAATTCGCCGGTTCGGCAGGCGGGCGACGCGCGTTGCCGGGCTTTTGCGCTTTTTCGGCGAGGTCTTCGACCGGGGTAGAACTCCAGACCAGATGCAACTTGTTTCTGTTCGGGAAACGGACGACTTTCGTTGGATCGGCCATCGGGCCTCCAGACAAAACAGGTTCCGTGTGCCTCAACGGGAAGAAATTCCGCTTTGCAGGGATTGGCCATCCAGCAGGCAACGCCGCTTCATAGCAAGCATGTGCCGGATTCAGCATGGAGCCGTTTGTAGTGCAGCGCAAGGAATTTCCGAAAACCCGTGGAAATCGGCCTGAAAAGCCATAATATTCCAAAGGAATTCCAAATTTGTAATCGTGCAGACGTCCCAAACGAAAAATATAATTTCGCACGCGCTTGCCATGTTTTGCAAAAAAGATCATGCTGCCTAGAAGCAAGTTTTTATGGCAGTCGCCATTTATCCCTGATTCCTGCGCCCATTATCGGTCTTGTTTCTCGAACCAACTGACTCACTTCTGTGGCGTAGAAACCTGTCCAGAGGGCTTTCCAGGCTCCCCTTGCTTCTGCGGGTGACCTTTCGGCGGGCCGGTGCACGCAGCCTGCCGGTTTTGCTCCAAACGACCCTGGAGGATGGCCGTCTCGTTCGCGGCAGAATGGAAACACGATGGCAAAAGCTCAAAGACGCAGCAATCGGGAAGCGAAAAAGCCGAAAGCGGCCAAGGCGCCCAAAGCGGCATTGCCCGCCTCGGGTCTGGCCTTCTCTGAAAAGCTCGAGCGCATGACACCGTCCAAGAAGACCAGTTAGGCCATGCTGGACGTCCGGAGCGCGCAATCCGTCATTGCCTGCAGGCGGCCTATTCATTTCCAGTCGATAGGCGTCTCTCGGCCGCCTGGTTCCTGTCGGGTGGTTGCCGAGGAGACAAAGATGGACGGGCTTTCCTTCATGGCCTGTCGCCGCAGCGCGACGATGCCTCATGTGCCGGCAATCGGGCCGTTCAGCGCGGCGCAACAGGCATTCCCGATCGACCCGGATGAACGCGATGCGGCGTGCGCAGTCGACGCGCCTTCCGAACCCGGGCCATTCCCAACCGAAAGAACCAGCTGATGCAGTATCTTGGAAAGATCTCCGGACACGGTGTGCTTCAGCGAATGGGACGTCCCGTTGCCGATGCCGTTTACGAAATCGAGGCCTATCAGCACAACAAGGGTCTGGTGAGGGCATCCGGCGAGATCTCGCTTGACCGCGATGTATCGGAGGGACTTGCCGGCGTATCCCGGATGCAGCTGCTCATCGATACCGGCGAGATGCTCGAAATCAAGCGGCCGGATGCAGACCGGCCCGTCAAAAGGCATATAGATTTCGAGGTCCTGACCATCCCCACCAGCATCAGCAGCTGGAAACGCTAGAGCATCGTGCGAAAAGGTGGCTGCCGGTTTTTCGCCAACAAAGGAACGCCTCAAAAGGGCAGATCGTGCCGAGGCCACGGTCTGAGGCCTGAAGAATGCGACCACAGGGACCTGGAGCGCACGTTCTGATTCAATCAAAACGTTCTGCGCTCTGGTTCCGCGACGGGGCGAGACGCCGAAGGCATTGCGCAAGCCTGTCTCCGGCCTGCCCGCTTCTGCCCTGCAGATGATCGTGCCGACCGACGCCCTTCCGGCGGGGCCGGCCGATTTCCATTCCTCGGAAGGCACCGGAATGCTCATTCGCTTTGGATATGAAATCACTTTTGCCTGCAATCAGCCGACGCCGATGATTTCACTCATGTCCGTACATCCGGACCGAACGGGCGATCTGCAAAGTCCCGAAAGGGTCGTGACGACTCCAGCTGTGGCGACATCGATCTATTTCGACCTGGCCGGCAATGTCTGCCGCCGCTTTGTCGCGCCGGCGGGCGAGTTTACCATCTGGAGCGATGGCACGATCGAGGACAGCGGGGAGCCTGATCCCGTACTTGCCGATGCGTGGGAAAAGACCATTCAGGATCTGCCCGACGACTGCCTCGTCTATCTGCTCGGAAGCCGCTACTGCGAAACGGATCGATTGAGTTCGATCGCCTGGGAATTGTTCGGGCACGTGCAGCCGGGCTGGGCGCGGGTTCAGTCCATTTGCGATTTTGTCCACAAGCAGATTCGCTTCGACTACATGAAGGCGAAATCCACGCGCACGGCTTTCGACGCCTATGAGGAACGCGTGGGTGTCTGTCGCGACTATGCCCATCTCGCCATCGCGTTGTGTCGATGCCTCAACATTCCGGCACGCTACGTGAACGGATTTCTCGGAGATATCGGGGTCTCGATCATGACGCCTGACGATTTCAGTGCCTGGATGGAGGTCTATCTGGGCGATCTCTGGGTGACGTTCGATCCTCGCAACAACGCGCCTCGAATCGGGCGCATCGTTGTGGCGCGTGGCCGCGACGCGGCTGATGTGCCGCTTCTCAATTCCTTCGGGCCGCACGTGCTCAAATCATTCCGGGTGTGGACCTACGAAGTCAGTGGACTGCCGTCGTCGAACGACAATTTCAGCGACGCCGTGCTGTAGACACGGGCAGCAGGCCAGACGCGCCCATCCAGACGTCGGACCCTGCGGCCTGCCCGGAAAAAGTCGTGGCGGAAATTTCGGAATTCAGCTGGTGCTGCCGGTCGGCGTGGCCGGCCCGTCGTTGTTTTCCGGGTTCGGTGCAAACACCCACTTGCGCCGGTCCCGCAGGACATTCTTTTGCGCCTTGCCCATCGTGTTGCGCGGCAAACCGTCGGTGAAAAACACCCGCTTGGGTTGCAGGTGATGATCAGGTCCTTGGACCGACCGACAATGGTCAGATAGCCGTCCTCGTCGAAGCGGCCGAGATCGCCGGTGATGAAAAAGCCGCTCTTGCGGAATTCGGCCGCCGTCTTTTCCGGCATTTGCCAATAGCCCGAAAAAACGTTCGGCCCCCTGACCTCGATTCCACCGATCTCGCCCTTCGGTATCGGCGCACCAGTGTCGGGATCGGCGATGCGTATGTCGACGCCCGGCAGCGGCAGACCGACCGTTTCCGGCTTGCGCGGTCCGTCCCAGGGGTTGGAACCGTTCATGTTGGTCTCGGTCATGCCGTAGCGCTCGAGAATGGCGTGACCGGTGCGTGCCCCGCCAGTCCGCATGCGTTTCGGCCAGCAGCGGCGCCGAACCATGATTGCAGGCCGCATGCAGAGCTTGTCAGGCAATCCGAGGCGCCGGCACAGGAATGGTGCAGCTTCTCGCTGCGCTTCGGATTCGAGGCCGCGCCAACCGATGCAAGCTGATCCCGATCCGCAAGCGGTCGACGACAACACGCAAGGTTCTCGGAACGACCTGTTTTTTTTCAGGCGTGAAGGCCTCGGGTCGGACCGGGATGATTCACCTGCTGTCGGGCCTTGTCTTCAGGCACCAAGATTGTGGCGCACAAGGCTCTCGTGCTCCTGCACCCTGAACTGATCGAAGCGCGGCAGGAACTTGTCCCAGTCGATGATGTGGGCATCCAGTTCCGGCCCGTCGATGCAGGCGTGCTTGCGCACGAGTTTGCCGTTTATGGTCACGGGCACCATGCAGGCGCCGCACATGCCGGTGCCGTCGACCATGATCGAATTGAGGCTGACCACGGTGGGAACCTCATGGGCCTTCGTCAGTTCGCCCACCGCCTTCATCATCAGCGGTGGACCGATGGCGATCACTTCGGCGATCGTGCGGCCCTTCGATGACGTGTTGTCGACGAGCATGGCTTCGAGCGGCGTGGTGACGAAGCCCTTGATCCCGTAGCTGCCATCATTGGTGGTGGTGATTACGTCGAGCTGGTCGCCGAATTCGGACTGCAGCATGGCAATGCGCTCGTCCTTGCCCATCCAGAACATCAGATCCTTGTTGCGATAGCCGGCGATCAGGGTGACGTGGTTCCCCATCCGCAGGTGTTCACGCATGATCGGATAGACCGGCGGCAGGCCGAGACCGCCGGCGCAGAACACGACCGTCTTCTGCCCTTCGTAGCGATGCAGGTTCGAGGGCTGGCCGAGAGGACCGGCGACGCCGGCAAAGGCTTCGCCGACCTCCATCTCATTCATCAGGATGGAAGAGGTACCGACGCCCTGGATGACGAGGTCGATGGTGCCGGCCTTCTCATCCCAGTCGGCAATGGTCAATGGAATGAGCTCACCCTTGGGTTCGGACAGAACGCGGACGAACTGGCCGGCTCTGGCCGAACGGGCGACCACCGGGGCGTTCACCGTGAATTCGACGATGTCCGAGGAAAGCTGAACCTTGTTGATGAGCGTTGCCGCTGCCGAAGCCGTCTCGGTATAGGCGAGAGCCCTTGTCACCCGATCCTTGATCTCGGCGGGCGAGAACGCGATCTCGCCGGCAATCTGTTCCGCCGCCGCCTTGCCGTCGCCGGCCGCGTTGATGG
>CAZKTH010000021.1:0-22355 GCA_964555575.1 uncultured Devosiaceae bacterium
CGATCAGAAGACGCGGGGACGGCCGGCCGTCCGGCTGGCGCACCAGCGCAACGCTGCCTTCGCGATCCTGTTCGAAATCGAAGTCAACCGCGCCCGCTGTTCGCTGATCGATTACGGCGGCACGCTTGTGGACCGCGTCGAAACCGAACTCGGGCCGCTGAGTTTCGAAACACTCCGTCCCGGCAGTTTCCTGGCGGCGCTCGTCCGGCGCATGTGCAGCCGCAATCCCGGAACCCGGGAGCGGCTCGCCAATGTTTCGGCTTCTGTGCAGGGCATCATCAACCGCTCCGGCACGGGGTTGACCTGGTCGCCGATCCCCGGCCTTGCCGGCGCCACTCTCGGCGAGGACGTCACCGCCGACACCAGCCTGCAGCTGACGATCTACAAGCGTGGGCGGCTTCTGGCCGAGGGCACGCGGCTCATGTTCCCCGAACTGCATCAGGCCAATGTGGCAACCGTCTTCGTCGGCGCCACCGTGGCGATGGGCATGTCCTTCCACGGCCAGAACGTCGGACGCTCCGAGGATGCGGCGACCGAATTCGGCCATATGGTCCATATCCCCGACGGCGCCCTGTGCCGCTGCGGAACGCGCGGCTGCATCGAGGCCTATGCCGCCGACTATGGCGTGCTGCGCACCGCCTATGGGGTGCCCGATACGACGCGGCCGGCACCCGCCGTGCCGCATCAGCAATATGTCAAGCTGATCGAGTCGGCGCGCCACGGCGACTCCAATGCCATCCGTGCCTTCAATCTTGCCGGCAGCGCCATCGGTTTCGGCCTCAACCGGCTGATGACGGTTTTCGATCCGTCGCATGTCGTCATCGTCGGCCCCGGTGCCGAAGCCTTTCCGCTGATGAAGAACGAACTGGAGGCCGCCATCGCGGCGTCGCTTGTCGGCCGTGTCCATGGCGTGCCACACATTCTCACCCATAGCGACGCAACCGAGGCGGTCTTCTGGGGCCTCAAGGCGAAGGCCCTCAATGCGATCGACCAGAACCTGTTCGCGCCGCTGCCCTCGCTGGGCCAACGTTCGGAGACTGCCTGATGCGCTTTGCCCGACTTGCTTCGCTCACGACCGCGCTGGTGGCCACCACGGCCCTTGCCGGGCCCGTCACCTTTCTCACCCTGCCGCCATCGGATGAATCGGCGATCACCGTTGCCGTCGACCAGTCGAAGCTTGCCGGCCTGTTGTCCGAAAAGGATCTCGGCGACCTCATCAGGGCGGGCGGGCTGTTGTTCGACGCCCGCTTCACCACCGGCGACGGCGCCGGGCGGCCGCTGGCTACCCAGGCGGTGATCCCGACCCATTTCAAGCATCCGCGCGAAGTGCAGTACCAACGCGCCTCGGGGCCGGATTCCAATGCCTGCTCCTCGTGCCACAGCCAGCCCAGATCCGGCGGCGCCGGCTCATTTGTCGCCAATGCCTTTACCTCGGGCGGCACCGAAAGCGCCGATTTCGACAATGTCGATCCGCAGTTTTCCAACGAGCGCAACACCAACCACATGTTCGGCTCGGGCCTCATGGAGCTGCTGGCGCGGGAAATGACCGCCGATCTCGGGACCCTGCGCGCCCAGGCCCTCAAGGACGCACAGGCAAGCGGTGAGGCGGTGACCGTTTCGCTCGAAACCAAAGGCGTCAATTTCGGTTCCCTGAAGGTGATGCCGGACGGCATGCTCGACATCTCCGGGGTCGAGGGGATCGACGCCGATCTCGTCGTCCGCCCCTTCAGCCAGAAGGGGGTATTCCCGTCCCTGAGGAACTTCACCGTCAACGTGCTCAATGCCCATCACGGCATCGAGGCCGATGAGCGTTTCGATCTGGCCATGACCGGCGAGGCCGATTTCGACGGCGACGGTGTGATCGACGAGTTTGCTCCGGGCCTCGTTTCGGCCCTCGTTGCCTGGCAGGCGAGCCTGCCCGCCCCGACCCTCCGGCCTTTCGACAATCCGGACTGGCAGGCCGAAGCCGCAAGGGGCGAGGCGTTGTTCGCCTCGACCGGCTGCGCCGCCTGCCACATCCCGGCCCTGCCCCTCAAGAGTGCCGTCTTCGCCGACCCCGGCCCCGACGACACCGCCGGCACCCTGACCGTGAGGGACGTCGCCGAACCGGCACTTTACGATCTCGGTTCCCTCGACTGGGTCAAGGCCCTGCCCCGCAATGACAAGGGCGAGATTCTGGTACCGCTTTTCGGTGATCTCAAGCGTCACAAGATCGCCGACAACCGCCATCCCCATTTCAACAACGAGCTGATGGGGCAGAACTTCGTGCCGCGCGACACCTTCATCACCGCCGAACTCTGGGGGGTCGCCGACACCGCTCCCTATGGCCATCGCGGCGATCTGACGACGCTCGACGAGGCCATCCTTGCCCATGGCGGCGACGCGGCCGATTCAAGCGCCGCCTATGCCGCCCTCAGCGACGAGGAACGCGCCGCGATCATCACTTTCCTGAAAACGATGAGGATGCCGCAATGATCCGCCTCGCTTTCGCCCTTGCCCTGCTCATTGTCGCCATCCCCGCCGTGCCGGCCCAGGCCGGGGACCGCGACGCGGCCCTTGCCGGCATCGTCGTGCCCGATTTCCACGAGGAGGCCGAGGCCGCCGGCATCGTTCATTCCTATCAGGGCGGCTGGGAGTTCTTCGTCGGCGGCGGCGGCTCGAGCCTCGACTGCAATGATGACGGTCTGCCCGACATCGTTCTGGCCGGCGGCACCAATTCGGCGGAGCTCTATGTCAACCGCTCCGAACCGGGCGGCGCCCTCAAATTCGAGCAGGCCGATCTCGGCCTTGACGACAAGCTCGCGACCAAGGTGCTCGGCGTCTATGCCCTCGACATCGACGGCGACCACAAGCACGACCTGGTGCTGCTGCGCCTGGGCGAGAACGTCGTCATGAAGGGTCTCGGCGACTGCAGGTTCGAACGCACCGGCCGCGCCTGGGGCATCGACGGTGGCCATTCCTGGACCACCGCCTTCGCCGCCGAATGGGAACCGGGCAACCGCTTCCCGACCCTGGCCTTCGGCAATTATGTCGACCGCACCGCCCCCGGCTCGCCCTGGGGCACCTGTTCGGACAATTATCTGATGCGGCCCGGCGGGGGCGAGACGCCCGACTATTCCGACACCGAAGCCCTGACGCCCGGCTATTGCGCCCTGTCGATGCTGTTCACGGACTGGAACCGCTCGGGCGAGCCGGCCTTGCGGATCGCCAATGACCGGCAATATTACCGCGGCGGCGAGGAACAGATGTGGCGGATCGAGCCGGGCCGGCCGCCGCGGCTCTACCGCCGCGCCGATGGCTGGGATCATCTTTCCATCTGGGGCATGGGCATTTCCGCCGCCGATCTCAATTCCGACGGCCTGCCCGAATACGCCATCACCTCGATGGGCGACACCAAGCTGCAGACCCTGGATGATCCCGGCGATCCCTCCTATCCCAAATATGTCGACATCGCCTATGAGAAGGGTGTGACCGCCTCGCAGCCCTATACCGGCCCGGACAAGCTGCCCTCGACCGGCTGGCACTCCGAATTCGCCGATTTCAACAATGACGGACGGATGGACCTGTTCATCGCCAAGGGCAATGTCGAGGCCATGACCGATTTCGCCAGCTACGATCCCGACGATTTGTTGCTGCAGAATGTGGCGGGCAAATTCGTCGAGGCCGGCGACAGGGCCGGCATCGCCCGCAACACCATCGGGCGCGGCGCCATCATCGACGATTTCAACCGCGACGGGCTGCTCGATCTTCTCGTCGTCAACCGCAAGACCAATGTCTCGCTGTTCCGCAATATGGGCGTCAGGACCGACTGGGGCCACGCGACGCTCGGCAACTGGGTCGAGATCGAACTCCAGGACGAGAACGGCAACAGCGCCGGTGTCGGTTCGCGGCTTCTGGTCAAGACCGGCACGGTGTCCATGAACCGCACCGTCGGCGTCGGCGGTGGCCATGCCTCCAGTCACGCCGGCCCGATCCATTTCGGCCTCGGCCAGATCGACCGCGCCTCGGTCCGGGTGCAATGGCCGGACGGATCGTGGAGCGCCGATTACCAGTTCCTGGCCAACCAGCACGTGGTCATCAGGCGCGGCGCGCCGCTGGTGTCCTACCGTGTCCTGGGGGACGGGAGCTGAGGCCAGCCGGAACACAATGCAGGGCGCGGCGACAGGGCCGCGCCCCGGCATCCGGTCGGCTCAATCCATGCCGCAGACCATGCCGCGTGCGGCCGAAACCAGCCGCAGGGCCTGCTCGGTCGGATGATCCGCTGCGAGATTCGATCCGTTCCACAGATCGAACGCTTGCATGGCGCCGGTCGAACCGGGTCCCCAGCGCCCGTCGATTTCGCCGATATAGCAGCCGACGCGCTGCAGTTCCTTTTGCAGATTTGCCGCCAACACATCGCCACTTGCCGGCAGGGGCGTGTCCGTCACCGGTGGCGCGCCCTTGACATAGGCATCGAGCGCCACCCGGGAGCCCGGTCCGAAATCGCCGTCGAGCGCGCCGGTGTAGTAGCCCTGTTGCCTGAGATAACTCTGCAGCGCCAGCGGCCCGACTCGCCCGACCGCGTCCAGGCTTTGCAGCGCCATGTCCGGATCGATGCGGTAAAGGGTCAGGAAGATCTCGACATAGTCGGCACGGTTGCCGGCCTGATCGAGCACCATCAGCGCCCGGTAATAGCCTTCGATGTCGCCGAGCCGTCCGGCCTTGAGGAAATAGTCGCGCGAGACATCGAGACTGGAGGGCATGCCGATGCCATTCTCGGCCAGGGCGCCGAGTTCGACATAGGCCGGCGCCCAACCGCCTTCACCGGCCTTTTCGTAAAGCGGAATGGCGCGCCGCGCCTCGGCGTTCCATTTGGAGACGTCGAGTTGATAGGCGGCATCCATGATGGCCTGGGCCTGATCGAACAGCTTCTGCGGCAACACGATCTGGGCCACCGGCGCTTCGACCGGTTCCGGCTCCGGAGGCGGCTCGACAGGTGCCGCGACCTGCGGTGCCGCGCCGCTCGGCGCCGCGATCCGTGCCTTGGCGATCGGCGCGAAGGTGCCGTCGGGAAAGCGGTCGAGATAGGCCTGGAACAAGGCCGGATCATTGCTGTCGACAATGGCCTGCCAGAAGGCGAGATCGAGGGCGGGATCGACCGGAGGCGTCGCCTGCGCCGGCGCGCCGGTACCATTCGATTGCGGCCGGTCCGCCGCCGTCACCCTGTCCACCTCGTCCGGATCGACCGGCGAAAGCAGGTCATCGGACGGCGGCAGGCATTCCGCACCTGACCCGCATTCCATCGTGTCGGTCGGTGGCTCGATCTGGACGGAAGGCGATGCCGCATCGTCGACCGGCGTCGGCTCGTCCGGCTCGGGACGGCATTCGAGCCCGGCGCCGCATTCGAGAATGTCGGTCGGCGGCACGCCGTTGGACAGGTCGGGTTCGGGTACGAGAACGAGATCCTCGCCGATGCAGGGACGGTCGCGACACGGCCCGCCCGGCGCACCCGGGTCGCCCGGATCACCGGCGGCAATGGCGAGGCCCGCCCCCCCGGGCATGGACGTCTCGCATTCATCGGCAAGCTTGGCCTTCAGTTCCTGGTCCGGAGGAAAGACCGTATCGGTCGCGCGGGTGTAATAGACCAAGCAGGGCTGGGTAATCGTCACCGGCCCGATGGTGTCGCAGACCCGCTTCAGCGCCGTTGCCGAGCCGCTGTCTTCGCTGCCCATCGCCACATAGACCTTGTAGCCTTCGCAGGGATTGATCCTGTCTTCGGCGCGGGCGGAACCCGACATCGGGAGCATCAGCGCCGCCAGAACCGATCCGGCGAGAACGAAAAGAGCGCGTGCATTTCGGCGATGCGCGACATGAGACGAATTGATCATGAGAACTCCCTCGAAATCTCCGACCGTCTCCGCCTCCACGCAACAATCGACAAGCGCCGCTTCGCCTTTCCGGTCCGGACACCATTTCGGTCGCCGGCTCATTCGGGCGCTCCTGCGCAGCGTGTGAACATCGGATTTCGGCCGTCGGCAGACGCTAGCATCGGCCCCTCGGCCGAACGGCGTGGTCCTTCGCCGCACCGGCATCAGAATTCAGCCCGGGTCGGATTCTGACGACGCGGGATTGGGGTCCGCCCGAAACCGGAGGCGCGAAGGGAACACCTCCGGCTGTCGCGGCCCGCGAACCGGGCGTTGCCTCGACAGCGGAACGCCTGGCCCAAACGCTGTTCCGTTCGCGCCTTCAAACCGGGAAAGCGGCAGCGACGGCGGCGGAACACGCGCCGGCGAACTCATGAGGCGAACTCATGAGCGATAAAGCAGCGTCGGCAGCCACATCGAAATCTCCGGGATGAAGGTCAAGAGAAGCAGCACCACCACCAGCGGAATGAGGAACGGCAGGGTCGCCGAGACGCAGCGCTCGAACGGCACCTTGGCCACCTTCGACAACACGTAGAGCACCATCCCGACCGGCGGCGTCAGCAAGCCGATCATCAGGTTGAGAATGAGGATGATGCCGAAATGTACCGGGTCGATGCCGAGCCCGACCGCCACCGGCAGCAGCACCGGGGTCAGGATGGTGATGGCGGCGATCGTTTCCATGAAGCAGCCGATGACGAGCACGATCATTGTGATGATCAGCATCAGGGCGATGGAATTGTCGGTGATCCCCAACATGAATCCGGAGAAGTGCGCCGCCGCCTGATTGGCGGTCAGGATCCAGGCGAAGATCATCGAGGCCGCAACGATCAGCATCACCGACGCGGTGGTTTCGACCGTGTCCATCGACACGCGCATCAGCTGCTTCCAGCCGAGCGTCCGGTAGACGATCAGGCCGAGGAAGAGTGAATAGACGACCGCCGCGATCGCTGCCTCCGTCGGGGTGAAGACGCCGAACATGATGCCGCCGATGATGATCACCGGCGTCAGCAGGGGCAGGAAGGCCTCGATCAAGGAGGTCAGGAACCGCCGGATCGAGAAGCGCTGGTCGCGGGGATAGTGGCGGGCCCTGGCATAGAAGGCGACCATGATCATCAGCGAGATGGCCATCATCACGCCGGGAATGATGCCGGCGGTGAAGAGCTGCCCGATGGAGGTGTCGGCGATGACGCCGTAGATGACCAGGGGCAGCGAGGGCGGGATGATCGGGCCGATGGTCGAGGAGGCGGCGGTGATGCCGACGGCGAAGTCGGTGTCGTAGCCGGCCTCGCGCATCGCCTTGATCTCGATGTTGCCGAGGCCCCCGGCATCGGCGACGGCAGCGCCGGACATGCCGGCGAAGATGACGGAGGCCCCGACATTGACGTGTCCGAGCCCGCCATGCATCCAGCCGACGGCGGCGCGGGCGAAATTGAAGATGCGGGTGGTGATGCCGGCGGTGTTCATCAGATTGCCGGCCAGGATGAAGAACGGCACCGCGATCAGCGGAAACGAGTTGATGCCGTTGACCATGTTGGCCAGCACGATGATCGGCGGCATGCCATTGGTGATGACGAACAGCAGCGAAGAAAGCACCAGCGCGATGGCGACCGGCACGCCGATGATCATCAGGACCAGCAGAACGAGGATCATGACAAGGATCGACATGATGGTCCTCAGTCCTGCGTGTAATGGGCTTCGAACGAGGCGACGATGTCCTCGGGCGTCGAACGCAGGCGTCGCCACAACCAGATTGCGGCGTAGATCGTCATGGCCCCGAGCGCGATGACGCAGACCCAGTAGATCCAGGATTTCGGGATCGGTAGCGAGATCATCTTCTGGCGGGTCTTGAAGGTCAGTTCGACCCCGATCCAGGTCATCGCCCCGAGCAGCGCAAAGGTGATGAACCCGGAGGTGACCACCATGATCTTGCCGATCCGGGGCGGCATGGCGCGAATGAAGAATTCGAGCATGATGTGGCTGCCCCGCCGCATGGCGCTGACCGAGCCGAGAAAGGTGACCAGGATCAGGAAATAGCGGGCCGTCTCCTCGGTCCAGGCGAGCGAGTCGTTGAGGACGTAGCGCGTGAAGAACTGCAGGAAGACCACGATCGCCAGCACCCAGAACATGACGAGGGCCGGCGCATCGATCCAGTTGATATCGGAAATATCGACCTTTTCGTCCTCGAAGGCGAGTATGGGCGCGCCGACGGCGCGCCCTTCGCTTGCACCCTTTTGCTGGGCCATTTCGTCCCCCCGAATCGGCTCGCGGCTTATTTTGCCAGAGCCTGCAGGCGGTTGTACTGGTCGATGGTGTAGGGGACCTTCGCCGGATCGGTGACCACCGGCATCATTGCCTTCTGGAACGGTTCCTTGTCGACGACGTTGACCGTGATGCCCTTGTCCTCGAACCACTTGACCAGGTCCTGCTCCTGCTGATTGGTCTCGTCGGCGGCGCCGGCGGCGGCTTCCTGCAGAATGGCACGGACCATGTCGGCATCATTGCCCATCGCGTCCATGGCCGAGCCGGAGACGACGATGATCAGTGAATTGCCGATGTGACCGGTCAGATTGATGTCCTTCTGGACCTCATAGAACTTCATGGCCTGGATGGTCGGCAGCGGGTTCTCCTCGGCATCGACCACGCCCTGCTGCAGCGCCAGATAGACTTCGGCGAAGGCGATCGGGGTCGGGTTGGCGCCAACCGCATTGGGGAACATCTGCATCATCGGCGAATTCGGCACGCGGATCTTCAGACCCTTCATGTCGGCAGGCGTCAGGATCGGGAAATTCGAGGTGACGTGGCGATAGCCGTACCAGGTGAGGGCCACGACCTCGTTGCCGGTCGCTTCGCGGTAGCCGGCGCTCAGCTCCTTGAACAGATCACTGTCGCGATAGGCTTTCCAGTGATCGTAGTTCTTGAGCATGAACGGATAGTCGGAAATCGCGATCGGACCGTAGTCGCGCTCGGCGAAGTTCGGGCCGGTATAGATGATGTCGACCGAGCCGATCGAGAGCCCCTCATTGATGTCGGATTCATTGCCGAGCGAGGAGTTCGGATAGACCGTGATGTTGACGCGTCCGTCGGTGTCCGCCTTGATCTTGTCGGCAGCCCAGACCGACCATTTTTGGAACGCGGTGCTCTCGGCATACACATGCGCCCATTTCAGGTCGACCGCCAAGGCGCCGCCGACCGCCGTAAAGGTCAAGGCAGCGGCTAAAGCCGCCAGTTTGATGGTCTTGCCAATCATGTTTTCCTCCCGAGTGCCGGCCGGCGCGCACCATGCTCCCCGGCCGCCAACTGCATATAATATCTAGTATACAAGATATATTTGATATACTAGTCTGTAGCCGCTCGCAAGAGGGCACGGCATTGGCAACCGGTTGTTTCGGCTGCTATTGGGAGGAATCATTCTGACGGGTCGCTGCCCGGTCGCGCGGCATTGCCGCGCCGGTCGCGCCCGGGAAATCCTTGGAAATGAAATGACGGTTTTACCCTCGACAGTGCGGAGCCCGAGCTCGAAGTCACGCAAGCCGCGCGCCCGCAACGCCCCTCCCGTGCCCGGAGGCCCCCAACGCACGCCAAAGCCGGCGAAAAACTCGGAGATCATCTATCACGATCTGAAGCGGGCCATCATCACCATGGAACTGACGCCGGGCACGGCGATCGTCGAACGGGAGCTGACCCAGCGCTACGGCATCTCGCGCACGCCGCTCAGGGAAGCCGTGTTGCGACTCGCCGAGGAGCGGCTTCTGGACGTGGTGCCCAAATCCGGAACGTTCGTTTCCCGCATCCCACTATCCAATCTGCGCGAAGCCATCGTCGCTCGCCGCGCCCTGGAGGAGGTGACGGTCAGGGCTGCCACCCGCCGGGCCAGCGAAAGCCAGATCATGCAATTGCGCGCCATCATCCAGCGCCAGAAGGAAATGGCCGCGAACGGAAACGAGGAAGCCTTTCACCGCGCCGACGAGGATTTCCATGCCGGCATCGCCGCCGCCGGAAGCTTCCCCGGCATCTGGGACATGATCCTGCAGATGCGCGTTCACATCGAACGCTACCGCCGGCTGACGCTGCCGCAGGCGGGTCGCATGCTGATCATTGTCGGCGAACATGCCTCCGTGCTCGATGCCATTGCCGAGAACGACGCCGACAGGGCGGTCCAGCGCATGAACGAGCATCTCACCAAGCTGACGCTCGACATCGCCGTTTTCCGCGACCTCTGGCCCGACTATTTCATCGTCGACGCGGATCTGGACGAACCGCTGAGTTTCGACTGATCCGTTTTCGATGCCCTTCGGCCCCGTCGCATTCAGCCTTGCCGGCAGGATCGCCATCGTCACCGGCGCCCTTGCCGCCACGGGCGCCCGCATCGCCGATTTTCGCGCCATCCGCGCCGTTCCGTCCGTCGATGGCGGCTGGCTGGGGCGGCAGGGCATGCGCTGAAGGCGCTCGCAATAACGACCGGGATGTCTTCATCAAGACACGCGTGCTGCGGGCAAGCCTATGCCGCCTCCTGACATGCGGCGCAGATGCCGCGCAGCTCGATGGTCGATTTCTCCAGTCGGAAGCCGGATTCCGCCGCAAGCGCGATCAATCGTTCCGTGAGCTCGGAATCCTCGACCTCGCTCACCCGTCCGCAGATGGCGCAAATGGTGAAGGCGGCGCTTTCGTGCCTGAAGACGCCGCAATGGGTGCATACGACAAAGGCGTTGAGGCTTTCGAGCCGGTGCACCAGCCCCAGCCCGATCAACTTGTCGAGGGCCCGGTAGATCTGCAGGGGCGAACGCAATCCGTCGCCGCGCAGAACATCGAGCAGATCATAGGCACCGAGCGGCTTGTCGGCATCGTCAAGGGCATGAAACACCAGCGCCTGGTTCCTGGTCAGATTGTCCGGCGCCTGATGCTGATGCTCGGTTCCCATCGCTCTTTCCAATCCGGATCATCCATTGGGCGATTTCTGAATGTAATAACATCACGTCTGTCTGCTGGCAACAGGCCCGCGACATCACGCCTGGCCTCCGTGCCCTGTCGCGACCGCGAAGCGGCAGGCAACTGCCATCATGCCCGGAAGCGCTCCAGACGCAAGCACGAGGCGGCCGCACAAAGGGACATTGCATGGCAGCCCGGGCAGGCGATGCGCTGACGTTCAGGGATCCGACCCTTGGCTGCAACAGCCGTCCGGCGGTCCATCATCTGTCGGGGAGCCTGACAAAAGGCTCGCCGACCGCAATCATCGGCACCGATTGCCGGAAAACCGGGCAAGAGGGTTCCGGCAGCGTGGTGCAACCGGCCCCTCGCCGCATCTTCCGCCTTTGCGGCAGCCTTTCCGGCCGTCGGATCAAGGCAGATGCCGTGGGGATCAGTCCTTGGCGAACGGCCATTCGGCGCCCGTCTGTTCGGTCGACAGATCCCAGACCCGATCCTGAACCGCGATATCGGTTGCGAGCGGGTTCGTCCGCGCCGGCCTGTCGTCGAAATAATAGCCGCCGCTTGCCCCGTTCAGGCCGTCGTCGCCGGCCAGAAAGATCGCCGTTTCCGCCCCTTTTTCCGGCGAGCGCAGGAACGGCGTCGACAGGATGCGCACCATCGGCCCGATAACCGGGATGAAGCGGAAGAAGCCGGTGGCGACGACGCCCGGATGCAGGCAGTTGGCGGTGATGCCCGTGCCCTCGAGCCGTCGCGCCAGCGCGAAGGTGAACAACACGTTGGCGAGCTTGGCGCGGCCATAGGCGCCGGTTCTGGAAAAGCTTTCAGGCATGCCGAGACCGTCGAATTCGATGGTGCCGCCGAGATGGGCCCTCGACGCCGTCGTGACGATGCGCGCGCCTTCGGCCTCTTGCAGCAGGGGCATCAGTCTGGCCGTCAGAAGGAACGGTCCGAGATGGTCGACCGCCCAGGTCATCTCATAGCCGTCGGCGCTTTGCTGCCGCGTGGTGAACAAGGCGCCGGCATTGTTGACGAGCACGTCGAGCCGGTCGAAGCGCTCCAGAAAGGCATCGGCGAAGGCGTTGATGTTGGCGCGGGCGGCAAAATCGAGTCCGAGCCCGATCACCTCGCCCCCCGTTTGCGCCGCGATCCCTTGCGCCGCCGCTGCGGCGCGCTCGACGCTGCGGCTGGTGAGGATCACCTTGGCCCCGGCCCCGGAGAGCGCCTGCGCCGCCGCGTAGCCGATGCCGGAATTGCCGCCCGTGACCAGAATGGTTTTGCCGTCGACCGAAAGCGTCATCACATCATTCCCAACAGGTTGCGCGCAACAACGGGTGCCGCCTCGGTACCCTGTGCGCGCCAAGACATATGGGAAGGCAGGCGCTCTTGTTCAATCGGAATCCGGCGTCACGCCGCAAAGGCTGCCGGAATGGCCTCGGCGATGAAGCCGCCGCCGAGCACTTCGGCGTCGGCGCCGTCGTCGGCGTAAAAGACGCAGGCCTGGCCGGGAGCGACGCCGTGCTCGCCGGCGATCAGGGTGACATGAACCTCGTCGCCATGCATCTGGACAACGGCCGGTTGCGGCGGCCGGGTCGAACGCACCTTGGCCTCGACGGCGTGGCCATTGCCCGAAGCCACCTCGACGAGCGGCCTGTCGCCGAGCCAGTTGACGTCCCGCAAACGCACCGTATGGGTCTTGAGGGCCGCTTTCGGTCCGACGATCACATGTGCCGTCTTCGGATCGAGCCTGACGACGTAGAGCGGCTCGCCGGCCGAGACGCCGAGGCCCCGCCGCTGCCCGATGGTGTAGTTGACGATGCCCTCGTGGCGGCCGAGCACCGTGCCGTCGACATGAACGATGTCGCCGGGCTCGAGCGCCTCGGGATGCAGGCGCCGGATGACGTCGGCATAGCGACCCTGCGGCACGAAGCAGATGTCCTGGCTGTCATGCTTGTCGGCGATCTCGAGCCCCATCTCCCGCGCCAGCGCCCTGACCTCTTCCTTGCTCATGTCGCCGAGCGGAAACCTGAGGAAATCAAGCTGTTCCGGCGTGGTGGCGAAAAGGAAATAGGACTGGTCGCGCGAATGATCGACGGGTCTGAACATCGCCATGCGGCCATTGACCGGCTCGGTGCGGACATAATGGCCGGTGGCGAGCACGTCGGCGCCAAGATCGCGGGCGACATCCATCAGATCCTCGAACTTGACCGTCCGGTTGCAGGCGATGCAGGGCACCGGCGTTTCGCCGCGCGCGTAGGAGGCGGCGAAGGGTTCGATCACCTCGTTCCTGAAGCGCTCCTCATAGTCGAGGACGTAATGCGGGATGCCGAGCGCCGCCGCCACCCTTCGGGCGTCGTGGATGTCCTGGCCGGCGCAGCACGAACCCTTGCGGTGGATGGTGGCGCCGTGGTCGTAGAGCTGCAGCGTCACGCCGACGACCTCGTAGCCCTGACGGGCCAGCAGGCCGGCGGTGACCGAGGAATCGACGCCCCCCGACATGGCGACGACCACGCGCGTCTTTTCAGGCGCCTTGGCGATGTGAAGGGAATTAAGCATTTTTCGGTTTCCGGTTGGGGTCAAGGGCCAGCGGAGCGCCCTATTTAGTCCGGTCGAAAGCCGGACGCAATGGCGCCGTGCCAACCGGCAAATTCTGCCCGGCGGCCGGCAGCTTCGGCCCTTTGCCCTTGCGCAAAAAGGGAAATCCGCGCGGAGCCCCCTCGTCAACACACAGAAACGTAAGGACAATTTCCGACACTGGCACTTGGCAAGGCACTTGCTTGGTCTGGCTTGGATTAGTGTGTGAGCCAGACCGGTCATGAGTGTTCCGCTCAACATCGTCAACCTTTCGAGCACGGCCTCATCCGGCACTTCGGGTGCTGGCGCCGGCATCGGCAAGGCTGCGGCTGCTGCCGGCAAGGCCGCTGCGGGTCAAGGCAATGGCTTTCAGGACCTGCTGACCATGCTGCTCGACCTTCTGGCCGCGACGGCCGCCAGTTCGGGCGAGGCGACAACCGGCAGTGACGCCGACGCCGCGGCGGCGACCACAATCGTCGATGCGACGAACGAGAACGCCACGCTCGACCTCGGCGGGATCGTCAATCTGCAGGCGCTGCTCGCAGCGGCACAGGCCAAATCAGGCAATAGCGATACAACGTCGGAGACATCGGACAGCGCCACGAGCGATGCGGATTCCAGTGACGGCTCCGACACGGCCGATCCCCTCGCCGCCATCCTCGACATCCTCATTGCCGCGCTGCAGAACGCGACCGCTGCCAATCCCGAAGGCGATGCCCTGACGCTTGACGGCAAGTCGAGCGACACGCTCAAGGCGCTCAATGCCCTGCTCGCCAGCCTTTCCGGCGACAAACCGGCAACGCCCACCCCCGCCGCGCCGACACCGCTGCCGAGTGACATCCTCGACAAGCTCAAAGCACTTGACCAGCTTTTGAGCAGCCAGGGCGAGGATCCGCAGCTCGCCGAACTCAAGACCCGCATCGCCGATCTCATCGGCAAGGGCACGACGAACGATGCGGCCAAGGCCAGCACGAGCGACGCGACGACACAGAGCGTCGCCGCCCTGCTCGGCCAGTCCGGCGCGGACAAGTCTTCGGGCAATGCCCAGCGCGACGTCATGACCCATGTGCTCGACGGCGCCAGGACCGCGCTTCACGCCGACACGTCGACATCCGACGCCGGCAGCGGTGGTTCGAGCGGTCAGAACCAGTCGCAGGCGCGGCCACAGACGTCGCAGAGCCAGTCCGCCGCGCGGCAGCCTGCGACCGGCGCCGGCTTTGCCGCCCAGCTCATCGCCGACAGCAAGGATGCCAGTCCGAAATCCGAAACCGCGACGGATCCGGCCGCGACGCTGCCGGCCCAGGGGCTTGACCGGATCCAGCAGATGCAGTTCCGCACCATTCCGTCCGCCTACACGCAAGCCGGCAACCGGGTCGATCTGCCCCAGATCGCCTTCGAGATCGCCCGCCACGCCAGCAACGGCATCAACCGTTTCCAGATCCGGCTCGATCCGCCGGAGATGGGACGGATCGACGTCAGGCTCGATGTCGACCACACCGGCGGCCTTTCCGCCCGCCTGACGGTCGATCGCCAGGACACCCTCGACATGCTGCAGCGCGATGCGCGGGCGCTCGAACGGGCGCTGGCCCAGACCGGTCTCGATTCGGGCAAGACCAATCTCGAATTCTCCCTCAGGCAGAATCCGTTCGCCCGCCAGGATTTCAGCCAGGACCAGGGCAACAGCACACCCTCCTGGCTGAGCGAGATCGAAGACGCTTCAGCCGGTTCAGCCGATCCGGCGCCAACCCCCGCGATCTATTATCGCGGGGCCATCCGTCCCGGCGGCATCAACCTCGTTGCGTGAGTAAGGCGGAGGACAGGAGAGTCTCATGACCATCGGCAGCATTTCGAGCACCAACAGCACCACGTCGCTTTCGAGCTCCGCCGCCACCATTGCCGGCAATTTCGACACCTTCCTGCAATTGCTGACGACGCAATTGCAGAACCAGAATCCGCTCGATCCGCTCGATACAAACCAGTTCACCCAACAGCTGGTGGAGTTCTCCTCGGTCGAACAGCAGCTGAAAACCAACCAGTTCCTCGAATCGCTCATCCTGTCGAGCCAGACATCGACGACGTCGCAGGCCGTCGGCTTCATCGGCAAGGAAGTCTCGGCTTCGACGACCCTGAGCAATCTCACCGATGGCAATGCCAGCTGGTACTACAATCTCGCCAATGATGCCGCCAAGGTCTATGTCACCATCAAGAACAGCAACGGCGACACCGTCTATACCAAGGAATTGTCTGACCTTTCCGCCGGCGACGGACGCTTCGACTGGGACGGCGTTTCCAGTTCCGGCGAGGCGCAGCCGGACGGCGCCTATCAGATCCAGGTCGACGCCCGCGACGAGAACGGCAACACCATTGACGCCACCACGGAAATGGCCGGCATCGTCGACGGCGTCGATTTCTCCGGCGACCAACCCTATCTCGTCATCGGCGATTCCTATATCGCCCTGGCCAGCGTCAACAAGGTGCACGCGGCGGGCTGATTCACCTCGCAACGCTGCATGCATTGTCCCCAGGGGCCGGCTCCGTGCCGGCCCTAATTCGTTCCGGAGAGATTTAATCAAGCCTTACCTGGCGTTTAGGCAAATTTTAAGCCGCGACCGCTAAAGTCATTCCACTATGGTCAGGTTGTGTAAGAGAGTAGAATGACCGTACAGATGCGTCCGCGCGTTAAGTATGTGATTGGTCCGGACGGCAGTCCCCTCACTATTGCCGACCTGCCCCCGCGCAATACAAAGCGCTGGGTCATCCGGCGCAAGGCCGAGGTCGTAGCGGCGGTTCGCGGCGGACTCTTGAGCCTCGAGGAAGCCTGCCAGCGCTACACTCTGAGCGTCGACGAATTCCTCAACTGGCAGGCCGCCATCGACAAGCATGGCCTGGCCGGCTTGCGCACCACCTGGATCCAGCACTACCGCGACAACTGATTCGCCCAAGCGCCTAAACGACTCACCCATGCATTCCGGGCCCGCCTTTGCGCGGGCCTTGGCTTGTCCGATTTCACCCGCCCGCCGTCACGCGAGCGGTGTTTTGTCGCGACTCGTCGAGAATTTGGCAAGGCAAGAGGAAAGTTTTGCCTGTCACTCGCATTCTGCAAGGCTTGGTTAACAACTTGTTTACTTTCCACTGGGTAATTTTTTCCTACTCGATTGGTGGTGTGTTTCGTTCGAAGCGCTCCGGAGCGTAGGCGGGTTGGGGGCGTGGAAAACTTCTTTAAATTTCTCAACCGGTTAGGTGTGGCGAGAGTTGCGGCGATGGGTATCGTCGCTGTTCTCATGCTCGGCTTTTTCGCCTTCCTGATCGTCCGGGCGACCAGCCCGCAGATGGCACCGCTCTATACCGGCCTGACCCTCGAGGACTCCGGTGCCATCGTCGACGAATTGCGTTCGATGAACGTGCCGTTCGAACTGCGCGGCGAGGGCGATTCGATTCTGGTGCCGCGCGACCAGATCACCAGTCTGAGGATGAGCCTGGCCCAGAACGGTCTGCCAACCCGCGGCCAGGTCGGCTACGAGATCTTCGACGAGCAATCGACCCTGGGATCGACCAGCTTCGTCCAGAACATCAACCAGGTACGGGCGCTCGAAGGCGAACTGGCCCGCACCATCTCGTCACTGGCCCGGGTCAAGTCGGCGCGGGTGCATCTGGTGCTGCCCGAGCGGCAATTGTTCTCGCAGAACACGCCTTCCCCCTCCGCCTCGATCATGCTGAGCGTCAGGGGCGAACTGAACACCGGAGAGGTCAGCGCCATCCAGCACCTGGTTTCGGCTGCCGTCGAGGGCCTGACGCCGAACCGGGTCTCGATCGTGGACGACAATGGGCGGCTGCTCGCTTCGGGCAGTGACGGCGACGGCACCTCGCTGGCGGCCAGCGATATCCAGGATCGCGTCACCGGCATCGAGAGCCGGCTCGAAAACCGCGTCCAGGGCATTCTCGAAAACGTCGTCGGCGCCGGCCGGGCGCGGGTGCAGGTGGCGGTCGAACTCGACATGCAGCGTTCGAGCCTGACCAAGGAGACCTTCGACCCGGACGGACAGGTGGTCCGTTCGAGCCAGACGCGCGAGACCGCGAGCGCATCGGCCAATGGCGACGCCAATGCCGTCTCGGTCTCCAACGAACTGCCCAATGGCTCGGCGGCGACGGGCGCGGCGGGATCGGGCGGCGACAAGAGTTCGACGACCGAGGAAACCACCAATTACGAGATTTCCAAGACCACCCAGACCGATGTCGTCGAACCGGGCAGCATCAAGCGCATGTCGGTGGCGGTGGCTGTCGACGGCGTCTATGCGACCGACGCCAGCGGCGCCGCGACCTATACCCCGCGCAGCCAGGCCGAACTCGACCAGCTGATGGCCCTGGTTCGCTCGGCCGTCGGGTTCGATGCCAATCGTGGCGACGTCGTCGAGGTGGTCAATCTGCAGTTCGCCGACCGGCCCAATCTCAACGCGGTGGGCACCGAGGGTCCGGGCCTGTTCGATTTCACCCGCGACGATCTGATCAACTTCGCCAATATGGGCGTGACCCTGATCGTCGCTCTCGGCCTGCTGCTGTTCGTGCTGCGGCCGCTGCTGAAGCGCGTGCTCGAGCCGGAAGCCGAGCCGCTGACCCTGCCGCCGCAGCCGATCGCGGAAGCCGGCGCGGCCCACGCCCAGGTGGATCGGGCGATCGAGCAGGCGCAACAGCAACCGCCGGCCCGCCCCGACTGGATGGATCAGGCCCAGCAGGTGGGTGAAGCCCAGATGACCACCATCAAGCATGTGGGCGAACTGATCGAGGAACACCCGCGCCAGGCCGCGACCATCGTGCGCGACTGGCTGAACCAGGCGGCGTGAAATGGTTGAGCACAAGGAGCTGGCAGAAACGATCACTCGCGGTCTGGTCATCCAGGACGGCGAACAGACCCGCGAACTCAGGCCCGACGAAAAGGCGGCCGTTCTGATGCTGGCGCTCGGGCCCGATCATGGCAAGCCGATCTTCGACGAACTCGACGAAATGGAGATCAAGCAGCTTTCGCGTGCCATGGTCCGTCTCGGTCCGATCAGCCGGGACATGCTCGATGGCCTGCTTCTGAGTTTCGTGACCTCGGTTTCCTCCAACGGCTCGATCTCCGGCAACACCGACACCACCGAGCGTCTGCTCCTGAGTTTCCTGCCCCAGGACCGGGTGGCGACGATCATGGAGGAAATCCGCGGACCGGCCGGCCGCAACATGTGGGAAAAGCTTTCCAACGTCCAGGAGGACATTCTCGCCAATTACCTGAAGAACGAATACCCGCAGACCGTCGCGGTGGTCCTGTCCAAGATCTCGACCGACCACGCCAGTCGCGTCCTTTCCGTCCTGCCCGAGGAACTGGCCATGGACGTGGTGCAGCGCATGCTCGGGCTCGATCCGGTCCAGAAGGAAATCCTCGAAAAGATCGAGATGACCCTGAGGACCGAATTCATGTCGACCTTGAGCCATACCCAGCGCCGCGACAGCCATGAACAGATGGCGGAGATCTTCAACGCCTTCGACCGCCAGACCGAAGCGCGCTTCATGACCGCGCTCGAAGACCAGAACCGCGACAGCGCCGAGCACATCAAGGAGCTGATGTTCACCTTCGAGGATCTGGTCCGGCTCGAGACCTCGGCCATCCAGGCCCTGATCCAGAAGATGGACAAGCGCGAATTGGCACTGGCCCTGAAAGGCGCCAACGACGCCACCAAGGATCTGTTCTTCAACAACATGTCGACCCGTGCCGCCAAGCTGCTGAAGGAGGATATGGAGACGATGGGACCGGTCCGGCTGAAGAACGTCGATGAGGCCCAGGGCAAGATGGTCTCGATGGCCAAGGACATGGCGGCCCGCGGCGAGATCATCATCACCAAGAACTCCGGCGAAGACGAGATGATTTCCTGATGACCAGCGCGCCGGCCAAATTCCAGTTCGACCTCGACCTTTCCGGCAACCAGCGCCAGACGCAGGTGATGACCGAGGCGCGCATCGCCGAACTGCACAAAAAGGCCTACGACAAGGGCTTTGCCGAAGGCCTCGGCCAGGGCGAACAGACCGAACTTGCCCGCGCCGCCGCCGCGCTCACCGCTGCGGCCGAAAAAATCGCCGGTGACGCCACCACGCTGGTCAGATCCCTTTCCGCCTACGACCGCCAGGCCCGCGCCGACGGTATCGGCATCGCCCGTGCCATTGCCCTCAAGCTCGCTTCCTCGCTCATCTCCCGCATGCCCGAAGCCGAACTCGATACACTGATCGAGGAAAGCCTCAACACGCTGGAACGGGCGCCGCATCTGGTCATCCGCTGCACGCCGGTACTGGTCGACAAGCTCAAGGAAATGACCGAGGCGCATATGGCCGCCGCCGGCTTCAGCGGCAGGCTCATCGTTCTCGGCGATCCCGAGATCGGCGCGGGCGATGGCCGGATCGAATGGGCCGATGGCGGCATCGTGCGCGACATGAACATCATCCTTTCCGAAATCGACAAGTCCGTTGCCGCCTATTGCGCGGCATCCGGGCTGCCGGCGCCGATGATGGCGCCGAATCCGCTGGCGGAGACCGACCATGAGTGAAACCGACGACCCCGGTACCGAAGAACTCGGCCTCGAGAAAATGCAGCCAGAAGGTTCGGACGAGTTCGAACCGATGAGCGAAAAGACGGCCGCCGATCTCGAGGCGGTGTTCGACGTTCCGGTCCGCATTTCCGTCGTGCTCGGCCGTTCCCGCATGCCCATTTCCAAGCTGCTGAAAATGGATGTGGGGACCGTCGTCGAACTCGACCGTCAGGTCGGCGAGGCCATCGACATCTATGTCAATGACCGTCTGGTGGCACGCGGCGAGATTGTCCTGGTCGAGGAACGGCTGGGCGTGACCATGACCGAAATCATCAAGGCGTCCTAGTCGGCGCGGAGCACACAGGAGAGCGACATGCGCCTTATGATCGTGGGAGCCCTTGACGGGCAGCTCAGCCAGGCCACCAAGCTCGCCATGGATGGCGGCGCCAAGGTGGCCCATGCCGCCGATATCGGTGTTGCCCTGGCCAGTCTGCGCAGTGGCCGCGGCGCCGATCTGCTCCTTGTCGACGTTCTCGCCGACATCCCGGCCCTGATCTCGGGTCTGGAAGCCGAACGCATCTTCGTGCCGGTCGTCGCCTGCGGTACCGAGGCCAATGCCGCCGCCGCGGTCAACGCCATCCGCGCCGGCGCCAAGGAATACATCCCGCTGCCGCCCGACGCCGAGCTGATCGCCGCCATCATCGCCGCCGTCGCCCGCGAAAGCGCCGATTTCCTGTTCCGCGACCCGGCCATGGCCAAGGTCGTCAAGCTCGCCGACCAGGTCGCCGCCTCCGAGGCGAGCGTTCTCATCACCGGCGAAAGCGGCACCGGCAAGGAGGTCATGGCAAAATATCTGCATGCCCGCTCGCGCCGCGCCGACAAGCCCTTCATCTCGATCAACTGCGCCGCCATTCCCGAACAGTTGCTCGAATCCGAACTGTTCGGCCACGAAAAGGGCGCCTTCACCGGCGCCATCGGCCGCCGCATCGGCAAGTTCGAGGAAGCCTCGGGCGGCACGCTCCTGCTCGACGAAATCTCGGAAATGGATACCCGCCTGCAGGCCAAGCTCCTGCGCGCCCTGCAGGAGCGGCTGATCGACCGGGTCGGCGGCACCAAGCCGGTGGCGGTCGACATCCGCATCATCGCCACCTCGAACCGCGACCTCAACGAAGCGGTCAGGCATGGCTCTTTCCGCGAAGACCTGCTGTTCCGGCTCAATGTCGTCAATCTCAAGCTGCCGCCCTTGCGGGACCGGCCCGACGACATCGCAGCCCTTTCCGAGCATTTCGTCGAAAAATACGCCAAGGCCAACGGCCTGGGCGAAAGGCGGCTGAACGAAGCGGCGCTGGCCGATCTGGTCAAGGCACCCTGGCCGGGCAATGTCCGGGAACTCGAGAACACCTTGCACCGCGCCGTGCTTTTGTCGAACGGCGAGGAAATCGGGCCCGAGGCGATCCTTCTGCCCGACGGCACCGGTCTTGCCGAGGCGGCCGAAGGCCCCGGCCCCGCCGCCAAGGCCGCCGCCACCGCCGAGACCATGACCCGCGCCATGGTCGGGCGTACCGTCGCCGATGTCGAGCGCGACCTCATTCTCGACACGCTCGACCATTGCCTGGGCAATCGCACCCATGCCGCGACCATTCTCGGCATCTCGATAAGGACCCTGAGGAACAAGCTCAACCAGTATTCTGACGAGGGGATCGAGGTCCCCGCACCCGGCGAACAGCGCCACAGCGCCGCATGAGGCGGCGATGAACACCCTTGTTGCCGTTATCGCGAAACGCAGGGCGCCGCGGCGATCCGGAGGCGACGCGATCGGTGCGTGGCTCCGGACCCCGGCCTTCGCCGGGGTGACGGATCGGGGCATGGCAGGTTCTGGCCACGACATGCACCGTCATTCCGGCGAAGGCCGGAATCCATTGGCCGCGACGCCCGATGTCGGGGAGCGGTCCGATGGCTGATACCACCCAGGCGCCGCGCGCGCACCCGTCAGGCTTCCGCCTGCCCAGCATCCGGGAACTGATCGACCTTTTCCGTCAGTCCGACATCGCGCTGGCGATCGGGGTGATGGGCATTCTGGTCGTGCTCATCCTGCCGATGCCACCCTTCATGCTCGACATGCTGCTGGCGGTGTCGATCGTCTTTTCGGTGCTGGTGCTGATGACGTCCCTGTTCATCCAGGCGCCGCTCGAATTCTCCGCCTTCCCGACCGTCCTCCTGATCACGACGATGTTGAGGCTGTCGCTCAACCTCGCCTCGACCAAGTTGATCCTGGCCAACGGCCACACCGGCACCAATGCCGCCGGCAACGTCATCGAGGCGTTTGGCCATTTCGTGATGCAGGGCAATTTCGTCATCGGCATCATCGTTTTCGGCATCCTGGTCATCGTCAATTTCGTCGTCA
>CAZKTH010000022.1:0-16760 GCA_964555575.1 uncultured Devosiaceae bacterium
CATGTCGATTGAGGCAATTTTCGTCAAAAAACGTCCATGAAATCGGTTACATTAGGACTTCCGAACGACATAAGCCTGTGTAATGTTGTTGCAGTGCGGTTCTGCGCGTCGCTTTCGGAGGGGGCCGGACGCGCGCGCCGCAGCAAGACGAAAAAGAGCCGGCCCTGCCGACGCCAGAGGATGGACGGGCTCCGAGAGAGGACAAATGAAGCGCGCCCGCGTGACCGACGTATCAAGCCTGGCCGGCGTGTCGACCGCGACGGTCAGCCGGGTGCTCAACGATCCGGAAAAGGTGGCCGAGGCGACCCGGGACAAGGTGCTCGCGGCCATCAAGGAACTGAATTTCGTCAAGAGCGCCGCCGCCTTTTCCCTCAAGGCGCAGCAATCGCACAATGTCCTGGTCGTCGCTTCCAGCATCGGCAACAGCTTTTATTCCAAGATGTTCCAGGGCGTGCAGCGCCGGGCCGAGGAAAACGGCTATTCCGTCATCATCACCTCGCGCACCGGCGGACCGAACCATCCCATTCTCGAACGCCTCAAGACCGGTCGGGTCGACGGCGTCATCGTCCTCGATCCGACGACGCTCGCCGCTGAGGATTTCGAATATCTGCAAACGACCTATCAGGGAACGCCACCGGTCGTCGGTTTTTCGGAAAAGCCGGGACTCTTGCCCTATCCGCATATTTACGTCGACAATTTCCGCCCGGCCTATGACCTGACGCGCTATCTCATCGAACTCGGTCATCGCGATATCGGGGTGGTGCAGGCGCCGTCCTATCTGCCGGTGCGGCTCGAACGGCTCGGCGGTTTTCTGCGGGCCATGGAAGATTCCGGGCTCGCGGTGCCGAAGCAGAACATTTTCGAGGGCGGTTTCGAAAGCGACGCCGGCCACGACGTGGCACGGGTGCTGCTCGAGCGCGGCTCCATGCCGACGGCGATCGTCGGCTCCAACGACGAGATGGCGATGAGCATGATTTCCGATCTGGTACTGGCCGGCGTGCGGGTGCCGCAGGATCTGTCGGTGACCGGGTTCGACGACTGCAACCTCGCCGATGTCTATTCGCCGCCGCTGACGACCGTGGCCCAGCCCCGCGTGCGAATCGGCGAGGAGGCGATGGAACTCTTGCTGCGCGTGCTTGCCGATCCGGCGACGCCGCCGGACACCGTGGTCGAACTCGACACCGTGCCGCGCTATCGCGGTTCCGCCGCGCCACCGCGCCAGACCGAGCTGGTCCTGGCCAGCCGGGCGTCGCGACATTGACCGGGCGCCGCCCGCCCCCTACAAACACCACCCAGTTAGCAGCGTTCCGTAAGGGACTGAAAGTCAGTCCGGTGCGATCGACCCAAATCGGGGATCAAGGCCGGAGCTGCGCATTCGTCTGATACGAAACTCTGCCTCCAGGTCTTGGGTCGTCGCGTTTCCGAACCGGGCAACCGGTTTCCGCCTGCCCCGGAAACGCGCCACAAGGAGGTGGACATGAAGCCCGATATCGCCTTGCCGGAAGACTCCGGCGTCATGCTGTGCGGCCATGGCAGCCGCAACCGGCGCGCCGTCGACGAATTCGCCCATTTGTCCGAAGTCCTGAAAAGGCGCCTTGCCGGCGTCCCGGTCGATTACGGCTATCTCGAATTCGCCGATCCGGTGATCACCCATGGTCTCGACCGATTGCGGGCCGAGGGCGTCAAACGCGTCTTCGCCCTGCCGGGAATGCTGTTCGCCGCCGGCCACGCCAAGAACGACATTCCCTCGGTGCTCAATACCTATGCCGCCCGGCACGGCATCGAGATCACCTATGGCCGCGAGCTCGGGGTCGATCCCAGGATGCTCGCCGCCGCCGGCGCCCGCATCGCCGAGGCCGAACAGGCGGCCGCGCCGGGCATTTCGCGCCACGACACGCTGCTGATGGTCGTGGGGCGCGGCGCTTCCGACCCGGACGCCAATTCCAACGTCGCCAAGATAATGCGCATGCTGTGGGAAGGCATGGGCTATGGCTGGGGCGAGACGGCCTATTCCGGCGTAACCTTCCCGCTCGTCGCCCCGGCCCTCGACCGGGCGGCGCGGCTCGGGTTCAGGCGCATCATCGTCTTTCCCTATTTCCTGTTCACCGGCGTCCTGGTCAAGCGCATCTACGCGGCGGCCGACGCGGCGGCGGCGAAATACCCCGGGATCGATGTCGTCAAGGCACCCTATCTCAACGACCATGACCTCGTCGTTGAAACCTTTCTGGACCGCTTGCGCGAGATGACGCTCGGCGAGAACCTGATGAACTGTTCCTTGTGCAAGTACCGCACGGCGGTGCTCGGTTTCGAGGCCGAAATCGGGGCGGTGCAGGAAAGCCATCACCATCATGTCGAGGGCATCGGTGGCGGTCTGGAAAACTGCCCGTGCAACGGTGATTGCGACGCCTCCTGCCGCGACGAGGAATTCTGCCGCGTCCACGGCCTGCCCTTCACGCCGCTCGATGATCACGCCCACGAGCATGGGCACGCCCACGGACATCACCACCATCACGACCACGGTCACGACCATCATCATGCTCTCTATCCGCATGCCGACCATCCGCTCGGGCCGGTGACGCTGAGGAAGGGATAGGCGCCGTGCCGGATTACCTGCGCGATCCTCAGGAAATCTACCGCCGCTCCTTTTTGATCATCCGCGCGGAAGCCGATCTCGAACGCTTTTCGTCCCAGGAGGCGGAGGTCGCGGTGCGGATGATCCACGCCTGCGGTCAGGTCGGGATCGCCGACGACCTGGTCTTTTCGCCTGGTGCCGTCGCTGCCGGCGTCGCTGCGCTACGCAGCGGAAAGCCCGTCTTCTGCGATGCCGAAATGGTCGCCGCCGGCATCATCGGGTCGCGTCTGCCGGCCGGGAACAGGGTCGTCTCAACCCTCAACGACCCGCGTGCCGCCGAGGCGGCGAGGGCGGCCGGCACCACCCGTTCGGCGGCGGCGGTCGATCTGTGGGGTGCCGACCTCGCCGGCGCGCTCGTCGTCATCGGCAATGCCCCGACGGCGCTTTTTCGCCTTGTCGAAAAGCTCGATGCGGGCGCGCCGAAACCGGCCCTGATCGTCGGTCTGCCGGTCGGCTTCGTCGGCGCGGCGGACTCCAAGGCGGAACTGATCGCCGACAGTCGCGACGTGCCGTTCATCACCCTCAGGGGCCGCATCGGTGGCAGCGCCCTTGCCGCGGCGGCGGTCAATGCCCTTTGCGGACTGGCGAAACGATGAGCGCATGGCTCGACATCATCGGCGTGACCGAACAAGGCGTTGGTGCGCTCGGCCCGGGCGTGCGGGGGCTGCTGCAAAAGGCCGAAGTGGTCATCGGCGTGCCGCGCCGGCTCAGCGGGCTCGAAACCGGCGACAGGGTGGAACGGATCGCCTGGGACGGCAGTCTCGATATGATGATCGGCAGGATCCTCGCGGCACGGCACCGGCCCACCGTCCTGCTCGCTTCCGGCGATCCCAACTGGTTCGGCATCGGCGCCACCCTCACGCGCCATCTGCCGCCCGAGGAATTCGCCCTTCATCCGGCGCCGTCCTCCCTGCAACTGGCGGCGGCGCGCCTCAAATGGCCGTTGCAGGACGTCGTGACGGTTTCGCTGCACGGTCGCCCGCTCGCGGCGCTTCATCCGCATCTGCTTCCTGGCAATCGCATTCTCGCCCTGACAACGGATGCGACGACACTCGCCGGTGTTGCCGGACTGCTCGGCGAACGCGGCTATGGCGCTTCCCGCCTGAGTGTCCTCGAAAATCTCGGCGGCCCGCAAGAGCGTGTCGGCAGTTTCACCGCCGGGCAGGCATCCGACCGATCGGTCGGTGACTTTTATGTCCTTGCCATCGACTGCCGCGCCGCGCCCGGGGCGCCGCTCCTGCCTGCCGTGCCCGGTTTGCCCGACGAGGCTTTCGCGTCCGATGGTCAACTGAGCAAACGCGAAGTCCGGGCCGCGACCCTCAGCCGGCTGGCGCCCTTTCCCGGCGCCCTGTTGTGGGATGTCGGTGCCGGTTCCGGCTCCATTGGCATCGAATGGATGCGGGCGGCGCGCGGCGCCCGCGCCATCGCTTTCGAGCGCGATCCGGCCCGCTGCGCCCTGATCGAAAAGAACCGGCAAGCGCTTGGCGCGCCGGGCCTGAGAGTGGTTTGCGGGGAGGCGCCCGAAAGCCTGGCCGGACAAGAGGCGCCGGATGCGTTATTCCTTGGCGGCGATGTCGGCAATGCCGATCTGTTCGAGGCCGCGTTTGCGGCGCTGAAATTGGGTGGGCTTCTGGTCGCCAACGCGGTGACGCTCGACGGAGAGGCGGCGCTCTTCGAACGGCAGGCGCGGTTCGGCGGCGATCTCACGCGGATCGGCGTCGAAATCATGGACCACATCGGCAAGGAACGGATATTCCGGCCGCGCATGAGGGTGACGCAATGGACTTGCCACAAGGGGGGAAGATGAGCGGGGAACTGTATCTGGTCGGCATCGGGCCGGGCGATCCGGAGCTTTTGACGCTCAAGGCCAGGCGCATCCTCGCCGAAGCCGAGGTGATCGCCTATCCGCAAAAGCAGGGCGAGGACTCGCAATCCCTGGCCATCGCCCGCGACCACCTCAATCCCGCGGCCGAGCTTGTCGCCATCGACATGCCGATCGCCGTCGCGCGGGCGCCGGCCCAGGCCGCCTATGACGGGGCGGCGGCAGAGATCGAGGCGCGCATCGGCAAGGGGCAGAAAATTGCCTATCTCTGCGAGGGCGATCCGCTGTTTTACGGCTCGGCCATGTATCTTCTCGACCGATTGAAGGCGCTGGTGCCGGTGCGTGTCGTTAGCGGCGTCACCTCGGTCACGGCCGCCGCCGCCGCCGCCCTGAGGCCGCTTGCCGCCCGCAACGAGATCTTCAAGGTGCTGCCGGCGCCTTTGGACGACGACGTGCTCGAGCGCGAACTCGACGGGGCGGATTCGGTCGCCCTGATCAAGATCGGCCGCCATCTTCCCCGGATCCGCGCCCTTGTCGAAAAGCGCGGTTTGCTCGGTTCCGCCCTGGTCGTCGAGAAGGCGAGCCGGGACGGCGAGAAGGTGACGCCGCTTGCTGCGTTTGCCGCCGAGACGCTGCCCTATTTTTCGATGATCCTTGTTTATGCAGGCGCCGAAGCCTGGGCCGAAGCCCTGCCGGAAAAGAAGCGCTTCCCCGGATCGCCGGCCGTGCCGCCCGCTCCGACCATCGCCCTTGATGCCGGCGAAGCGAAGAAGCCGGCCATCGTTCTGTTTTCCACCGCCGGCGCCGCCACGGCCGCAAAGATCGCCAGCGCCACCGGCGGACGGGTGCATGCGCTCGGCACGGGCGAACAGGGCGCCGCCGAACTGCTGCCGCGGCTTTTTTCCCAAGGCACGCCGATCATCGGCGTCGCCGCCGCCGGCATCCTCATCCGCCTGCTCGCCGCTGCCCTCAAGGACAAGCAGACAGAGCCGCCGGTCGTCGCCGTCTCGGCCGACGGGGCGCATGTCGTGCCGCTGCTCGGCGGCCATCACGGCGGCAACGCCCTGGCCCGCGACATCGCCGAAGAGCTGGGCGGCACCGCCGCCATCACCACCGCCTCGGACACGCGCTTCACCCGCGGCCTCGACGAGCCGCCGCCGGGCTTCGCCCTCGCCGACCCGGCTGAAGCCAAATCGGCAATGGCGCGCGTGCTCGATGGCGAGCAGATCACGCTCAGCGGCGATGCGCCCTGGCTTGAAGAGGCGGGCTATCCCGTCGCCTCCGAGGGCACGGTGCAGATCGCCGCCACGCCGCGCAAGAAGACCGAGGTCGAAGCCGATCTCGTCTATCACCCGAAAACCCTTGTTGCCGGCATCGGCTGCGAGCGCGGCGCCACAACCGAAGAAATTTACGGCCTTCTGACCTCGACCCTTGCCGACCGCAACCTTTCGCTCGACAGCCTTGCCGCCGTCGCCAGCCTCGACATCAAGGCGGACGAAAAGGCGCTCAACGAAGTCGCTGCCCGGCTCGGCGTACCGCTGAGGCTGTTCTCGGCCGAGGAGCTGGCCAAGGAAGAAGCGCGACTCGTCACCCCGTCCAAACGCGTCAAGGCCGAAACCGGTACCGCCGGCGTCGCCGAGGCGGCGGCCCTCAAGGCCGGCACCCTGCTCGTCCCCAAGCGCCGTTCAGCCCGGGCCACCTGTGCCATCGGCCTTGCCGCCGCCCCGATCGATGTCGCCAATTTCGGCCGGGCCCGCGGCACCCTGCATGTCGTCGGCATCGGTCCGGGCGAAGCGGCCCAGCGCACCGAATCGGCGATCCAGGCCCTGGAAGCGGCGAGCGACTGGGTCGGCTACAGCCTTTATCTCGATCTCATCGACGATCTCGACAGCGGCAAGCTCCAGCACCGCTTCCCCCTTGGCGAGGAAGAAGAGCGGGTGCGCCATGCCCTGACGCTTGCCGGCGAGGGCAGGACGGTGGCGCTCGTTTCCTCGGGCGATGCCCAGATCTACGCCATGGCGAGCCTTGTCTTCGAGCTGATCGAGGCGACGGGTCCCCGGGGCCTTGACGATGCGGCACGGCGGGTGGAAGTGGTCACGCACCCGGGCATTTCCGCCCTGCAGATGGCCTCGGCCAAGGCCGGGGCGCTGATCGGCCACGATTTCTGTGCCATTTCCCTGTCCGACCTCATGACTCCGGCCGAGGAGATCCGCAAACGGCTCGGCGCCGCCGCCCTCGGCGATTTCGTTACCGCCCTTTACAATCCGCGTTCCGGCCGGCGCACCGAGCTGATCGTTGCCGCCAAGACCTTCTTTCTCGCCTATCGCCATCCGGATACGCCGGTGATCGTTGCGTCCAATCTCGGGCGGATGAAGGAAAAGCTGACGGTGACGACGCTCGCCGATTTCAGGCCGGAAAGCGTCGACATGCTCAGCATCGTCCTGGTCGGCTCGTCGCAGTCGCGCACCCTCAAACGCGGTGACGGCGCCGTGGCCTTCACGCCGAGAGGGTATGACAGGAAGGCGGGGAAGAAGTGACTTCTGGCCTGGTGGGAACGGCAAAGGCGCGCCCTTCTTCTTTCTCCCTGCGATGGGGAGGAGCCTGCCCCGGATCTGATCCGGGCTGGCCCGGCGAGGCCGGGTCGGGCGAAGGAATTTGCGCCGGGCGTCACCCTCACCCGCCCGTTGGGCACCCTTTCCCGTCAAGGGAGAGGGGAAGCGGAGAATATAGGCCCAGACTTCCCTTCTCCCCTTGTGGGAGAAGGTGGCGCCCACGGGTCGCGTGGCGCCCGAGGACAGGCTTGGCGCCGGATGAGGGGGATGATCCGGAAATAAGGGCTCCAGCATGACCGTCTTTTTCATCGGCGCCGGCCCGGGCGCCCCCGACCTCATCACAGTGCGCGGCCTGAAACTGATCGAGTGCTGCCGGTGTTGTCTCTATGCCGGCTCGCTGGTGCCGAAAGAACTGGTCGCGGCGGCACCGGACGGCGCACGGGTCATCGACACGGCGCCGCTCAATCTCGACGAGATCGTTGCGGAGATGGAAAAGGCGCATCAACGCGGCGAGGACGTCGCCCGCGTCCATTCCGGCGATCCTTCGCTATACGGCGCCATCGCCGAACAGATGCGCCGGCTCGATGCGCTTGGCATCCCTTATCAGATCGTGCCGGGCGTACCGGCCTTTGCCGGGGCGGCGGCGCGGCTCGGGACCGAACTGACCCTGCCCGAGATCGCCCAGACGGTGATCCTGACCCGTACCGCCGGCAAGGCTTCCGCCATGCCGGAAGGCGAAAGACTGGAAGTGCTGGGAGCGTCGAAGGCGACACTCGCCATCCACCTCTCGATCCGCAATCTTTCCTACGTCGAAAAGGCGCTGACGCCGCATTACGGTGCCGAGTGTCCGGTGGCGGTGGTCTATCGCGCCACCTGGCCGGACGAAGAGATCATCCTGACGACGCTGCGGGAGATGCGGGCCCGCGTCCGGCAAAAAAAGATCACGCGCACGGCGCTGGTCTTTGTCGGTCCGGTCTTCGGCGAGGCCAGGTTCCGCGACAGCCGGCTTTACGACGCCGCTTTCGCCCACATTCTGAGGAACAGGGGCAAGAAGCGCCGGGCTCAGCCCGAGACGGTGACCAGATCGTGAACCGCGTCGAGCATCTCGTCGACCGAGGCGACCGTCCGGGCTTCTGGCAGCGCCGGCCGGTCGATCATGAAGACGGTGATGCCGAGGGAAAGGGCGGCGTCGAGCTTGGCGCGGGTTTCGATGCTGCCGGAATTCTTGGTGATCAGATGGGTGATGCCGTTGCGGCCCATCAGATCGGCTTCGCTCTTGAGCGTATAGGGCGGGCGCGCCAGAAGCAGGCGGGCATTGTCCGGCAGCGCCAGTTTCGGCGGATCGATGACGCGGACAAGGAAATCGGCCTCGGGGCATGCGGCGATGACATCGAGGTCGTTCTGGCCGGTGGTGACCAGCGCCTTCTTGCGGGAAGGCATGGCCCTGAGAGCATCGGCGATGTCCTTGAAATGCGTCCAAGTCGTCCCGTCCGGCTCCGGCCAGGCCGGGCGTTCGAGCCGGATGAGCGGAATTTCGGCCTTGGTGGCGGCCGCGATCGCCTCGGCCGAGATCGTTCCGGCATAGGGGTGGGTCGCATCGATCACCAGTTCGAAGCCTTCGGTGCCGATGTAGTCGGCCATGGCCGCGGCGCCGCCAAAGCCACCCATACGCACCCGTCCTTCGGGCAGGGCGGGATCGTCGGTGCGTCCGGCCAGGGAAGAGGTGACCTCGTGACGGCGCGATATCAGCTTGCGCGCCAGATCGCGTGCTTCGGCCGTTCCGGCCAGGATCAGAATACGCATGGGCTACTCCCCCGATCTTCCTACTATTTCGTCTTTTTCTCCGACGATCATCACCTGAACACTTGTAGTGGGATTACGCAATATCGCCTCGGCTTGCTGTCGCGCAAGTGTCGCAATCCGATCCGCCAGCGGCAATTGCGCCGCCCCGGCAAGGATCAGGACCTCGCGCGCCGTGTTGGCCCCGGCGCAGCGGGCGACGAGATCGGCGTCGCCGCCAAGACCGCGTACCGTTTCCGCCAGACCGGCCATGTCGACGGTCGAACGGGCGGAATGAAGATCCATGGCGCCCTGGGCCAGCTTGGTCAGTTTGGCAAAACCGCCGGCAATGGTGACGCGGGCGACCGGATGGATCCTGAGATGTTTCAGCATGCCGCCGACGAAATCGCCCATGTCGAGATAGGCTTCTTCGGGCAGGCCGAGTTCGTGCCGCGCCGCCTGCTCGGAGCGGTCTCCCGTCGATCCGACGACATGGGTCAGCCCGACTGCCCGCGCCACATCGATGCCGGACCGGATGGAATGGATCCAGGCCGAGCAGGAATAGGGTACGACGACGCCGGTGGTCCCGAGTATCGACAGCCCGCCGACAATGCCGAGGCGGGGATTCCAGGTCTTTTCGGCGATGCTTTCGCCGTTCGGGATCGACAGGGTAACGGCGATATCGGGTTGAGCGCCGAAACGGGCGCAGATCTCTTCGACCACCTCTGCCATCATCCGGCGCGGCACCGGGTTGATCGCCGGCTCGCCCGGTGGCAGCGGCAGGCCCGGCTTGGTGATGGTGCCGACGCCCTTGCCGGCATGAAACGTCACGCCGCTGCCCGCCCTGGCGCGCGTGACGCGGGTGACGATCGTCGCACCATGGGTGACGTCCGGATCGTCGCCGGCATCCTTGACGATCCCGGCTTCGGCCCAGCCCGGCCCCATGGCTTCATGGGCAAGGGCGAAAGCCGGCGTCTGCCCGCCGGGCAGGGTGATCTCGACCGGATCGACAAAGCCGCCGCCGAAAAGGGCGCTGAGCGCCGACTTGGTCGCCGCCGTGGCGCAGGCGCCTGTCGTCCAGCCGCGCCGCAAGGGCCGCTGCGGTTTCACGCCGATGTCGCTTTCCTCGTCCATGGACATTTTTTATATGGGGCCGGACCCTGCCGGAACAGGGGGCGCCGATGATCGACTGGCTGAAAAATCTCCGCCGCAAGGGCCATTTCGGCCGGCTCGATACTGCCTGGCTCCCCGAATTCGTTCCCGGATCGGTCTGGCTTTGCGGCGCCGGACCCGGCGCGCCGGGCCTTTTGTCGCTTCTGGCCTATCATGCCCTGGGGCAGGCCGACGTCATCGTCCACGATGCGCTGGTGCCCAACGACATCCTTGCCCTGGCCCGCAAGGAGGCGGAACTGATCCCGGCCGGCAAGCGCGGCGGCCAGCCCTCCTCGCAGCAGAAGGACATCACCCTGAAGATCATCGAACTGGCCTGGGCCGGCAAGCGGGTGCTGCGTCTGAAGGGCGGCGATCCCTATCTGTTCGGTCGCGGCGGCGAGGAAGCGCTGGCACTCGAGCATTCCGGCATCCCCTTCCGGGTCGTGCCCGGCATTTCGTCGGGGATAGGAGGACTTTCCTATGCCGGCATTCCGTTGACCCATCGCGAGACCAATCACGCCGTGCTCTTTTTGACCGGCCATGACGGCAATGGCGGCGTGCCTGGCGGCGTCGACTGGGCGGCCATCGCCCATTGCGCCCCGGTCCTCGTCCTGTTCATGGCGGTCAGCCATCTTCCGGATATCGCCGCAAAGCTGCTTCAGGCCGGCCGCGACCCGGCCGACCGCGTTGCCGTCGTCTCCAACGCGACCCTCCAACAGCAATCGGTGATCGACACGCATCTGTCCGAAGTCGCGGAGATCTGCGCAACGACCGAAATCCCGACCCCGGCCATCATCGTCATCGGCCCGGTCAACCAGTATCGCGACCGGCTCGACTGGTACACGCCGGCCCTGAGGGAGAGCGGTTTTGGCTAAAGGCTTCGTCATCGCCGCGCCGCAGTCCAATTCCGGCAAGACGCTTGTCGCCCTTGGCCTGATGCGGGCGCTGGTCGACCGCGGCGTTGCGGTGCGGCCGGGCAAATCCGGTCCCGACTATATCGACCCGCAGTTCCTGAGCCGGGCCGCCCGTGCCGACTGCCTCAATCTCGACGCCTGGGGCATGGGAGCAAGGCGCCTCAGGGCCCTTGCCGCCACCCATGCCGGCAGCGACGGACTGCTCGTCGTCGAGGGCGTGATGGGTCTGTTCGACGGCGCGGCGAGCGGCGGCGGATCGACCGCCGACCTTGCCGCCAGACTCGGTCTGCCGGTGGTGCTGATCATCGACTGCGCCCATCTCGCCCAGTCGGTCGCAGCCGTGGCCGAAGGCTTTTTGCACTATCGCAATGATCTTGTCTTTGCCGGCGTCGTCCTCAACCGCGTCGCCTCTGACCGGCACGAGAACATGCTGCGCCTGGCGCTCGACGAGCGCGGCATCACCTGTCTCGGGGTCCTGCGCAACGACAAGGCGCTCGGCGTACCCGACCGCCATCTCGGCCTCGTCCAGCCCGAGGAGATCGCCGGCATCGATCCCTTGATAGACCGGGCGGCCGGGGCGGTGGCGAAGGGCATCGACCTTTCCGCCCTTGTCGCCGCGGCCGGAGCGCTGGCCGCTGCCGACAACGCCCGCCGCCTGCCGCCGCTCGGCCAGCGCATCGCCATCGCCCGCGACAGGGCGTTCGGCTTCCTGTACCGCCACTGGCTCAGCGACTGGCGCAATGCCGGGGCCGAACTCAGCTTCTTTTCGCCTTTGGGCGACGAGGCGCCGCACCCCGATGCCGACGCCGTCTTCCTGCCCGGCGGCTATCCCGAACTGCATGGGGCCGAACTGGCGGCGGCGCGACGCTTCCGCTCCGGTCTGATTGCGGCGCGCGATCGCGGTGCGCTGGTCTATGGCGAGTGCGGCGGCTATATGGTCCTGGGTCAAGGCCTGACCGACGAAAAGGGCACGACCCACGCCATGACCGGGCTGATGCCGCATCATAGCCGCATCGACCGACCCAACCGTATCCTCGGCTACCGGCTGTTGCGCCATCAGGGGCCGCTGCCCTTCGCCCTCGCCCTTTCCGGCCACGAATTCCACTATTCCACCGCGACCGGCCCGACCGCGCCGCAATTGTTCGTTGCCAGCGACGCCACCGGCAAACGCCTCGGGCCGATGGGCACGGTCATCGGCAAGGTCTGCGGTTCCTATGCCCATGTCATCGACACCCACGAGGCCGGCGATGGCCGCTAAGGCGCTGATGTTCATGGGTACCGGCTCGGATGCCGGCAAGTCGCTGATCGTCGCCGGGCTTTGCCGTGCCTACGCCAATCGCGGTTTGAGGGTCAGGCCGTTCAAGCCGCAGAACATGTCGAACAACGCGGCGGTGACGGTGGATGGTGGCGAGATCGGCCGGGCGCAGGCGCTGCAGGCACGTGCCGCCAAGGTCGATCCGGTGACGGCGATGAATCCGGTGCTTTTGAAGCCCGAGGCCGAGAGCGGCGCCCAGGTCATCGTCCGCGGCAGACGCTTCGGTTCCATGGCGGCACGCGACTATTTCAGCCGGAGACGGCGTTTTCTGCCCGATATCCTTGCCGCCTTCGCCGAACTGGCGAATGAGGCCGACCTGGTTCTGGTCGAGGGGGCGGGCAGCGCCTCGGAGACCAATCTGAGGGACAATGATCTCGCCAATTTCGGCTTCGCCCGTGCCGCCGAGGTCCCGGTCATCCTTGTCGGCGACATCGAACGCGGCGGCGTCATCGCCTCGCTTGTCGGCACCTTTGCCGTCATCGATCCCGAGGACGCCGGACTGATCGCCGCCAGCCTCGTCAACCGTTTCAGGGGCGACGCATCTCTTTTCGCCGACGGATTGCGGCTGATCGCCGAAAAAACCCGCCGGCCGGCGCTCGGGCCGGTGCCGTTCTTCGCCGAGGCGGCAAGACTGCCGGCCGAGGATGCGCTGGCGCTTGAGCATCTGTCGGCCGGGGAAAGGAACGGCTTCCATATCGTCGTGCCGCGTTTGCCGCGCATCGCCAATTTCGACGATCTCGATCCCCTGCGGGCCGAACCGGGGGTCAGGGTGAGTCTGGTGCCGCCGGGCACAGCCCTGCCGCGCGACGCCGATCTCGTGCTGCTGCCCGGCTCCAAGACGACCCGCGCCGACCTCGCCGCCTTGCGCGCCGAAGGCTGGGACATCGACATCAGGGCCCATTTCCGCGCCGGCGGCCGGGTTCTCGGCCTTTGTGCCGGCTACCAGATGCTCGGCAGGATCATCGCCGATCCCGACGGCATCGAAGGCGAACCGGGGACGAGCCAGGGGCTGGGGCTCATCGACGTCCAGACCACGCTGACCCCGGCCAAGGAGCTGCGGATCGAAAGGGCGACCCATGTTGCGAGCGGCGAACCAATCTCCGGCTATCACATGCATATGGGCGAGACGACGGGCCCCGACCGCGCCCGGCCCTTTGCCTTGGTCGGTCAGACGGGAGAGGGGGCCATCTCGGCCTCCGGCCGGGTCATGGGCACCTATCTGCACGGGCTTTTCGCCGAAGACCGTTTCCGCCGCGCCTTTCTCGAAGGGCTGGGGGCCGAAGCGGAAGAGCGCCTTGCCTACGACACCGAGATCGAGGCGGTGCTCGACCGGCTCGCCGCCCATCTCGAACGGGCGCTCGATCTCGACGCGCTGCTTGCGATGGCGCGGGAGCCGCAATTGGCGGACAGGCCATGACAGCGCTCGTCGCCATGCTGGCCTTTGTCCTGGAGCGCCTGTTCGGCTACCCGGCGGCGCTTCAGCAGGCCATCGGCCATCCGGTCGAATGGATCGGCGCACTGATCGGTCTGCTGGACACGCGGCTGAACCACCCCAAGGATACGCCGCAGCACCGCCGGCTTGCCGGTGTCGTCAGCCTCGCGCTCGTGCTGTTCGCAACGGGCCTGGTCGCGGGTCTCGTCACGGCGCTTGCCCATGCCCTGCCCTTCGGCTTCATCCTCGAGGCGGCGATCGCCTCCGCCTTTCTCGCCAGCCGCCAGCTCGGCGAGGCGGTGCGCGGCGTCGCGGAGGGCCTGCGCCGGTCGTTGCCGGCAGGTCGACGGGCGCTGCAGCCGATCGTCGGGCGGGATGCGCAAAGTCTTGATGCCCATGGCGTCGCCCGCGCCGCTATCGAGACCCTCGCCGAGAACACCTCGGACGGGGTGGTCGCGCCCTTGCTCTATCTCGCCCTGTTCGGCCTGCCCGGTATCGCCCTTTACAAGGCGATCAACACTGCCGACTCCATGCTCGGGCACCTGACCGACCGGCATCGGCATTTCGGCTGGGCCTCGGCCCGTCTCGACGATGCCGCCAATTTCGCACCGGCGCGGCTGACCGCCCTGCTGATCGCCGGCGCGGCCCGGCTTTCCGGCGCGGATGCGGCGTCGGCGTGGCAAACGGCAGGGCGCGACGCGCCGCAACAGGATTCGCCCAATTCCGGCTGGCCGGAAGCGGCCATGGCCGGGGCGCTCGGCCTCAGGCTCGGCGGCCCGCGCGCCTATCAGGGCGACATGGCGCGATTGCCGTTCATGGGCGACGGCCGCGCCGAAGTCACGCCCGAGGACGTCGAGCGGGCGCTCGGCATTTCTGCCCGGGTCAGTGATGTCGTTCTGGTGCTGGTGGCGGTCGCGGCGCTTGTGTGCGCCCGTCTCGGGTTTTACTGAGAGGCCCAGATGATGCGGGCGATCCAGTCGATGTCCTTGGCCTGGATGGTCAGCGGCGGATGTTCGGGATTGAGCGAATGCAGCTCGATCTGCTTGGCGGTCTGGCGATAAAGGACCTTGGCCATGACCTCGCCCTCCCTGGTGCGCACCACCACGCGGTCGCCGCGCCGGACCTGCTCGGAAGGCGAGACGATGATGACATCGCCGTCGCGGTAAAGCGGCAGCATGGAATCGCCGGTGACCTCGAGGGCATAGGCGCCGATGGTGCTGGAAAGCGGCAGTTCGACCTCGTCCCAGCCCTGGCCGACCGGGAAGCCGCCGGAATCGAAAAAGCCGCCGGTGCCGGCCTGGGCAAAGCCGAGAAGCGGTACGGCAAATCCCGGCGAGGTGGCGGGCGCGCCCGTCGCGTCGCCTTGCGAGTAGCCGCCGCCTTCAGCGAGGAACCGGTCGAAACTCTCGCCGGTCACCGCCAGGATCTTGGCGATGCTTTCGGTCGAGGGCCAGCGTTCGCGTCCGTCCCTGGAAACGCGTTTGGACTTGTTGAAGGCGGTGGCGTCGAGCCCGGCGAGACGCGCCAGACCCGACACGGACAGGCCGTGTCGACGGGCGAGTTCGTCGATGCCGGCCCAGATCGCCGAATGCGAGATGGCGCTCATATCTGTTCCCTTGGCTGGCCAGAAAAGGACACTGGTCTTATGATCGGAAACTAGTCCTAGTAATTAGCCGGCAGGCAACAGGCTGTAAAGGCGAAGCGGCACGCTTGGGCAGATGCAACGGTTACATATCGGCCTGGTGGCATGCGGCCTGCCGTTTCCGAGGTACGTTTGCCGCCGCCGCACAGCCATAATGTCGCCGGCGGACATGTGCGCTTTTTCTTGTAATGCCCGGCGACTCCGGGTTTTTGTGTTGTCGTAATTCCGGACCGGTTTTGCCTTTGCGCGGCAACGTTTTGGGGAGCGGCAGGATGACGACGACGGAAACGGTGATCTACAAGATCACGACGCGGCAATTGTGGGAGCAGGGCGAAGCGGAGGGTCGGCTGCCCTACGGCCCGGTCGACGAGAAGGACGGGTTCATGCATTTTTCCATTGCGCCGCAACTGCGCGAGTCCTTGCGGCTGTACTTCTCGGGGCAGAGCGATCTGATCCTGTGCGCGGTGCCGGTCGCCGCGGTCGAGGCGGATCTCAAATGGGAGCCGGCGCGGCGCGGCATCCTGTTCCCGCATCTTTATGCCGAGCTGCCGATTGCGGTCGTCGCCGCCCATCATGCCATCTCGGTTGCCGCGGACGGCAGTTGCGATCTGCCCGAGGGGATCGCCTGATGCCCGGGCCGGTCGCCGCGGCGCTCGGCAATCCTGTGCTGCAGGGGCTGACCCGCGACACGCTGTTGCGGCTGCCGCCGGAGCCGGCCCACAGGGCGACGATCCTGGCCCTGCGGCTCGGGGCCGTGCCCGCGCAGGCCAAACCGGACGCCCTCGAACTGAGGACGGCGTTTTCGGGGCTCGAATTCGGCAATCCGCTCGGCATGGCCGCCGGCTTCGACAAGAATGGCGAAGTGATCGACGCCTTGTCGCGGATCGGCTTCGGCATGGTCGAGATCGGCACGGTGACGCCGCGTCCGCAGAAGGGCAATCCGCGTCCGCGCCTGTTCCGCCTGTCCGAGACCGGTGGGGTCATCAACCGCATGGGTTTCAACAACAAGGGCCATGACGCCGTGCTCAGGCGGATTAGCGGCCTCAGATGCAAGGCGGTGGTTGGAGTCAATATCGGCGCCAACAGGAACAGCGCCGATTTCATCACCGATTATGTCCTGGGAGTGAAGCGCTTCGCCGATCACGCCGACTATCTCGCGGTCAACATCTCCTCACCCAACACGCCGGGTCTCAGGGATCTGCAGCAGGGCGAAGCCCTCAAGCGCCTGCTTGGGGAGGTGCTGGCCGAGCGCGCCCGCGCCAGGACGCATGTGCCGGTGTTTCTGAAGATCGCCCCCGATCTCGAGCAGGCGCAGATGGACGAGATCGCCAAAATCGTCCTTGCCACCGATCTCGACGGCATGATCGTTGCCAACACCACCATCGCGCGCGATGCGGTCGCCGGTGCGACGCATGCCGATGAGCCGGGCGGCCTTTCCGGCAAGCCGATCTTCGATCTGACGACACGACGCCTGGCCCAGATGCGTCTGCGGCTTGGTGGCTTGCTGCCGATCATCGGGG
>CAZKTH010000022.1:16770-21561 GCA_964555575.1 uncultured Devosiaceae bacterium
CGGGGTCGGCGGGGTTCATTCGGCCAAAAGCGCCATCGCCAAGTTCGAGGCCGGTGCCGACGCGATCCAGATCTATACCGCCCTGGTCTTTTCCGGCATGGGGCTCATCGACGAGATCAAGTCAGGGCTCGTCGCCGAAATCCGCCGCCGCAACTGCGGCAGCGTCGCCGGCCTCAGGGACGCGCGTCTGGAAGACTGGGCCGAAGGCAGGGCGGAAACCGGGACGTAGCCGGCTCAGGATGCCAGGAACATTGCTGCGCGGTGCCGCCGGACCGCCAGCCAGTAGTAAAGCCCACGCGCCACGAAAAACACATGCATGGCCAGCCACAGCCCGGTGATGCCGAAAAGCGGCTGCAAGGTGAAGGCGGCAACCAGAAAGGCCAGTGCCGCGATCAGAATGCCGTCGCGGATCACCCGGTTGAGGGTGGCGCCGATGATCACCCCGTCCATGACGAAGGCGTGCACGCCGGTCACGGCGATCAGCGCGGCGATGAACAGATGATCGTATGCGGCGGTGCGTACCGCCGGCGTCGTCGTCATGAAATCGATGGCCGTTGGCCCGATGGCGAGCAGGATGAAAAACAGAAGAGTGCCGATGATGAGGCCCCAGCCCAGCGTCAGCCTTATTGCCTTCTCGAACGCCGGGCGGAAATTGGCGCCCACTGCCTTGCCGCAGATCTGTTCGGCGGCCTGCGCCTGCCCGTCGAGGAAATAGGCCGTGACCATCGACAGGTTGAGCAAGAGTGCATTGGCGGACAGCACCTCGGCATTCTCGCGCGCCAAAAGGGCCGTGAAAACGGCATAGGTGCCATCGAGCGCGGCCGAGCGGATGATCAGGTCGCGGCTGAGACCGACAAGGCGCGACACTGCCGCGGTGTCGAGCAGGGCGGCGCGGGGCAGGGCGGCGCGCATCGCGCCGAGGCCGCCGCCATGGCGCAGCACCAGGGCAAGGCCGCCGAGACAGGCCAGGGCCTGGGCAATCACCGTGCCCCAGGCCGCACCTGCAATACCCCAGCCGAACCCGTAGACGAACAGAATCGAAAAGACGATGTTGCCACCATGGACGGCGAATTGCAGCAGCATGCCGGTGGTGGCCTTTGCCCGCCCGTAGAACCAGCCGAGAAGGGCGAAATTGACCAGAACCAGCGGCGCCGACCACATGCGGATACCGAGATAGGTCGCGAAAGGGGCAACGACCCGTTCGCCGGGACCGAGCAGAATTCCGGCGATCCAGACGATCGGCATGCTCAGGAGCAGCAGAGCGACACCGGCCCCTGCACCGAGGATGGCCGCCCGCGCGAAATGCACCAGCCCTTCGTTCGGGTCATGGGCGCCGACGGACTGCGCCACCAACCCGCCCGTGCCGATCCGCAGGAAGAAAAACATCGAAGCGATGAAATTGAAGGCGAGGACGCCGAGGACAAGTCCGCCCAGAAGCCCGGCATCGCCGAGCCGGCCGATGATGGTCAGATCGGTCAGCCCGGCCAGCGGCTCGGTGATGAAGGCGAAGGTCGCCGGCAGGGCGATTGACCAGACGTCGCGATGCCGCACCGTGAAGGGATGGACGGGGCGCATGTCAACGGCGTTCGACTACCCCCGCCGTTTCACGGCGAAACCGCCGGGGTTCTGCTGTACCGGCATCAGTTCGAGGCTGTTGATGTTGAGGTGCGCCGGCAGGTTGGCGAGGTACCAGACGATGTCGGCGACGTCCTCGGGCCGGATGAAATCGACGCCCTCATAGTAACGTTCATTGGCGTTGGTGTCGCCATAGGTCCTGACGGTGGTGAACTCGGTCTTGGCCATGCCCGGCATCAGGTCGGTGACGCGGATGCCGGTCTCGACGAGATCAATCCTCAGATTGTAGGAGAACTGGTGCACGAAGGCCTTGGAGGCGCCATAGACATTGCCGCCGGCATAGGGGAAGTGGGCCGCGACCGAACCGGTATTGATGATCGAGGCGCCGGGGCCGGCCCGTTTGAGAAGCGGCAGCACCCGGAGCGTCGTGTTGAGCACGCCCATGATGTTGGTTTCGACCATCTGCCGCCAATCCTTTTCGAGGATATCGGGAATGGGGTTGGCGCCCAGGGCCAGTCCGGCATTGTTGAACAGACAGTCCACGGTCGAAAACGCCTCGGGCAGCGCGGCGACGGCGGCGGCGATCGAGTCGCGATCGGTCACGTCCATTTCGGCAATGTGCACCTGTCCGGGCCGGCATTCGGCCGCCAGTTTCTCAAGCCGTTCGCGTCGGCGCCCCGTGGCGACAACCCGCCAGCCCTTGTCGGCGAAAGCTCTTGCCGTGGCGGCCCCGAAACCGGAGGTGGCGCCGGTGATGAAGATGGTCCTGCTCATTCCTGCCTCGCGAAAGTATGCGCCGGGGAGGTGCCACGATTGCCCGTCAAGCGCAAGGGGAGCCCGGGTCGCATGTCGCCAAGCGGATGGCAGGCACCGTTATCTGACCGCTACGTATTGCTCCAAATCGGCGCGTTACCATTCTTCAATGCTTATAGTTGTATTGTAGTAGTGGGAATCTAGGCGGGGCGCACCCGAAAATACAACATGATTGTAATTTCAGATATTGCAGTCGCCGATTCTTTTCCAAGGACGATCGGCGGTCTGGATGTCGAAGTACAGCCGTTGGAGGCATTCCGGGGCAGGCCGAGAATTGTGGTCGTGGACATCGATCTTCGCGATCTCGACAAGGTCGGCAATCTGCGACGCCTGCTCAGCGATCCGCCCGAGATCGTGGCGATTACGGTCAACCTTGCCTCGCACCATGCCCGCACCCAGGCCTATGCCCTTGGCGCCACCACGCTTTTGCCGCGCCCGCTCACGCTCGGCGATCTTGAAGACCTGGTGGCGCGCGAAACGGCGGCGATCAAGATAGACGAGGAGTGCCAGACCTCGGTGATGAGCGCGGCAGGCGCGCTCGAGGACAGTTTCGCCGCGCTCAAGGCGGACAGCAATCTTGCCCTGCCGCAGATCCGTCAGTCGAGCGAGGACATCATCGATGCCATCGGCGAGCGCGGCATCGCGCCATGGCTGAATACGGTACGGGTCATCCACGAGCGCACCTTCCAGCACTGCCTTCTTGTCACCGGTGTCGCCACCGCCTTCGGCCACGGCACCGGCATGCGTCATGAGGACGTGGCGCTTCTGACCACCACGGGCCTGCTTCACGATATCGGCAAGGTCCGCATTCCGAGCGAGATCCTCGACAAGACGGGCGCCCTGACCGACAAGGAGATGGCCCTGCTCCGTCGCCATTCGGTCATCGGCCACGACTATCTCGCCCATCAGGGCGGGGTCTCCGACAAGATTCTGTCGGCAGTGCGCCATCACCATGAATATCTCGACGGCACCGGCTATCCCGACGGGCTGAAGGGCGGCGAAATCGACGATCTCACCCGCGTCCTGACGGTATGCGACATCTACGGCGCGATGATCGAAATGCGGCCGTACAAGCCACCCAAGAGCCCCAGGAAAGCCATCGGCGTGCTCGAACGCATGGCCGACGAGGGCAAGGTCGAACTGGCGCTGGTGCGCGCCCTGGCCCGTGTCGTCAATGTACACTAGCCGGAGCCGGGCCGCGGCGCCGGCGGCACGAAAAATCTGTTGGCGCGCCTGCCACCTTTTGCCGCGACCGGCACGGAATTAGGATTCCGCTAACCATAAGACCATCATAACACCTGCATCTCTACTCGGCCTCGATTGGGCTCATGCTTCTGGTCAGCGACAGGGAGGAGGCGCAGAACCTGCCCCGAATCATCGGGGATGAGCGCCTGCTGATCTGTGCGCCCGCCGAAGCGGTGGCGGGCGAAGACGACATCATCGTCATCGATGTCGATCTTGCAGACACCCGCAGGCGCAAGGCGCTCAGGCGCCTGTTCCGCGAGCAGCGGCCGCGTCGCATCCTGGCCGTCGCCATCGATTTCGACAACCGGTCCGCGCGCCGCGCCGCCCGCGCCTTCGGCGCCACAACGGTTCTGACCCGGCCGGTCACGGCGGGCATTCTTTACCGTTTCGTCGAAGGCTTCGAGCGGGATCCCGGTCCGGAGCCGATCGCTTCGGCGATGACCCAGGGCGCCTCGGCACTCGCCGACGCTTTCAGTGCCTTTCGAAATGAGCACAGGCTCGATCTCGGGGCGATCAGGCTCGCCGCCGCCGACATTGCCGATGCCGTCGCCGATTGCGGCATTGCCGCCTGGCTCGATGCGGTCGCCCGGACCCATGACGGCAGCACCCGTCCCTGCCTGGCGATGGCCGGGGTTGCCGGCGCCTTCGGCCAGCAGATCGGCATGGGCGAAAAGGATGTGACGCTGCTGACCATGGCGGCGCTGCTCGCCGATCTCGGCATCGGCGCACTGCCGAGAAGCCTCATCGACAAGACCGGGCCGCTGAGTCGGGACGAGGTGGCGCTCTATTGCCAGCACCCCGTCGCCGCCCATGCCTATCTCAAGGCGCATTCGGCCGTGCCCGAGGCGGTGTTCGATGCCATCCGCCACCATCACGAGCTTGTCGACGGCTCCGGCTATCCCGACGGCCTGGCCGGCAATGCGCTGAGCGACCTCGCCCGCGTGCTGACGGTGTGCGATCTTTTGGTCGAACTCGTCGATCCGCACCGGCAGGAACCGCAACTGACCTTCGCCGAGGCACTCGACGTGCTCGCGGTCATGGCGCGGGAGAAAAAGATCGCAGCCGGACACGTCGCCGTGCTCGAAGCGGCCTTTGTCGGCCGTATCGGCTGGCCGGAGGCATCGGAAAAATAAACGGTACCGGGGACGGTGCCGAAAT
>CAZKTH010000023.1:0-20131 GCA_964555575.1 uncultured Devosiaceae bacterium
GGGATCGCGATCCCGGTTCCTGTGCTTGATCTTGCGGGAACAAAGCTTGCCGCTGCTGATTTTCCTTGCCGCGAACCGTCCAAACGCCAGCGCTTTTGCCACGGGGTTGGGCGGTGGAACGGGCCTTTTGGTCTTGCGCATTCTTTTGGCTCCGTGCTTTCGCGCCAAGTCTCTGGTCACTAACAAGGAATTAAGCGATAATATCGGCGCGGTTCCGTTCATAAATCAGGCAATCCGCATTTACGCAACAGGTGTGGCCGCCGATTGAATTCATGGATTGGAACAAGAATAAAGTAAGGAGGACAACATGAACTTAAGCGCTCCCAAACAGATCACCATGTGGATCGCCGTCATCCTCGCCATTATCGGCATATTGCCGATGATCGGCGTCACGATCGCCGGACTGACCGTGATCATGGCCTGGTGCCTGCCCGTCGGCTTCCTTGTGCTTCTGGCTGGCGTACTGTTCGACGGAATTTAGGGCTTCGCCCTGCCACGAAAGCGTAGACGCGGGCGGCGCAAGAAGCTGCCCGCGCGATGTGGAAGCCTGTCGGGCTACGCCGCCCCGCCGCCGGCCGTCTTGAGCCAGGCGCCGCCACAGGCCTTGGCCAGTTCCCGGATTCTGAGGATATAGCTCTGGCGCTCGGTGACAGAGATCACCCCGCGCGCGTCGAGAAGATTGAAATAGTGCGAGGCCTTGATGCACTGCTCATAGGCGGGCAGTGCCAGGGTGTGACGTTCGTCCTGATCCCCTTTCTCGAGCAGCGCCCGGCACTCGGTTTCCGCGTCGGCGAAATGCCGGAACAGCATCTCGGTGTCGGCATATTCGAAATTGTAGCGCGACGCCTCCTGCTCGTTCTGCAGGAAAACCTCGCCATAGGTGACCTTGTCGCCGTCGCCGCCGTTGAAATTGAGATCGTAGACGTTCTCGACGTTCTGGATGTACATCGCCAGCCGTTCGAGACCGTAGGTCAGCTCGCCCGCGACCGGGTTGCAGTCAAAGCCCGCGACCTGCTGGAAATAGGTGAACTGGGAAACCTCCATGCCGTCGCACCAGACCTCCCACCCGAGGCCCCAGGCCCCAAGGGTCGGGCTTTCCCAGTCGTCCTCGACGAATCTCAGATCATGGACCTTGGGGTCGATGCCGATGGCATAAAGCGATTGCAGGTAGAGGTCCTGGATGTCGGGCGGCGACGGCTTCAGGATCACCTGGAACTGGTAGTAATGCTGCAGCCGGTTGGGATTTTCGCCGTAGCGGCCGTCGGTCGGACGGCGCGAGGGCTGGACATAGGCGGCATTCCAGTGCTTCGGCCCGAGGGCCCTGAGAGTCGTTGCCGGATGGAAGGTGCCGGCCCCCATCTGCATGTCGTAGGGCTGCAGGATGACGCAACCCCGTTCGGCCCAGTAGTTCTGCAAGGTCAGAATGAGCCCCTGAAACGAGGTCTTGGGGTCGAGATAAGCCGGGCGGGAGTCGGTCATGGGAAAGGGTCCGAAAGCGAAAGAAAACGCGCGCGGACCCTAGTCATGCGGTCCGAACCGGTCAAGCGGCTGCAGGCCCTTTGCTGCCCTTGCGCCAGGCATCGACGCTGAAGGCCCCTGATCCGGCAAAAACGAGATAGAGATAGACGAAACAATAAAGAATCGCCTCGCTTCCACCATTTGCGATAGGGAAAATGCCGCCATGGGGCACGTGGATCATCCAGTAGGCGATCGCCATTTCGCCCGACAGAAGGAATGCCACGGGGCGGGTGAACAATCCGATCAGGACGAGAAAGCCGCCGAAGGTCTCGAGTAGGCCGGCGGCCAGGAAGAGGGGCGGCAAGCCGCCGTTTCCCGGGAAATGCATGGCGACGGGAAAGCCGAACAGCTTCTGCGTGCCGTGTTCCAGGAAAAGCAGCGCCGCGACGATGCGCAGCACAGACAGAAAGATCGGTGCGTATTTGGAAAGGTTGGTCATGAGGGGGCGCCTGTCGTTTGCATGGGGGCAGCAAATGTCCGACCTGGTGGCACGAGGTCAAGTAAATGCACCTTCAAGTATTTGCGAACGATGCCGCCACAATGTACCCAAGAAGCGGGCGCCTGCTGACCGGTTCACGCGCCGTTGCTTATCCGTTCGGGCAGACAAAAAGGGCGCCGCGACGGCGCCCTGTTTCTTCGGTTCCTGACGGTTGCGTCAGTTGAACAGGACGTTCAGATCGAGAATCGAGATCAGCTGCTCGTTCTGGCGGACAATGGCCGCCACCTTGCCGCCCTTGGTCGGCGGATCGGCGAAATCGCCCGGTTCGGCATCGACGATATCGGAAACGCTGTCCACCGCCAGTCCGACATCGCGGCCATCGATGGCGACCACGAGCACCACCTGACTGGTCCGCTCGTTGTTGCCGCGCGTGCCGGAACCCAGAACCGTCGAGAGATCGAACACTTCGACGATGGAGCCGCGGATGTCGAGAACGCCGCAGGCACCGAAGCCCTGATCCGGCAATTCCGTGGTCGGCGTCCAGCTCCGAATTTCTCGAACCGCCATGATGTCGACGCCATAGGCATTGTCGCCGACACTGAAGGTCACGAACTGGTTGGCAGCGCCCTGGGCGTTGTCGTCGTGGAACGCTTCAGGCTCGGCATGCTCCATGGCAAGTGCTGCATTGCTCATCAGAAACCCATTCATCCTTTAGTGATCGCCACATTGCCCACGACCGGACAGATGCCTCGAGGGTGGCGACCTTGCCGCAACTAGAGCATCGTGCGAAAAAGTGGATCCCGGTTTTTCGCAAAAACGATGCGACCACAAAGAGATAGAGCATGCGTTCTGATTCCGTCAGAACGCGTTTTGCTCTAGGCAGGCGCAGCTCAAATCGCGAAGCTGCGCCGCGCCTGCTTATTCATAAGTCGAACAGGTTAGGGATTTGTTTATCCGACAGGTCAGGATTACCGGCTTTCCTGCCTGCCGACGCGACAAGGGTCACGGCGCGCGCGTCGCGGCGATCCAAAGGATCAGGCGGTACCGGAGCCTTCGATCCTGTCCCCGCAGATGCCCCACCCTCACTGGACGAAATGCACCGTGTCGAAGGTCCTGCGCCAGGCCGAGACCTCGGGCAGCAGCGCTTCGGCATCGGGCCGGGCGAGCGCGTCGGCGATCAGATCGGCGAGCCGGCCGGCGTCGTTGCGCGTCATGCCCCAGCGCACCAGTTCCGGCGTACCGAGTCTCAGCCCGTTCATGTCGCCATTGACCTCGTCGATCGGCAGGCCGATGCCGCTGGCGAGGAACCCGGCCTTTCTCAGCTTTTTCGCCGCCGTCTGGCCGCCGCCGAAACGCGCCGCCTCGATGGCGAACTGGTGCGAGGAGGTAAATCCATCCGCCGTCGAAAAGACCGGGATGCCCTTTTGCGCCAGTGCTTCGGCCATCGCGACCGCCATCATCACCATCTCCTCGGCATAGGCGCGGCCGAAATCGCGCCAGTCGATGAGCGTTATCGCCAGGGCCGCCGATTTGGCCGCGTCGAAATTGGCGGTCATCGAGGGGAAGGCGATGTGATCGAGCGCCTCGGCGACGGCCGCGTCATTGGTGACGATCAGCCCGCCCGCCGGGCCGCCAAGGCTCTTGTAGGTCGACATCGTCATCAAGTGCGCCCCGGCCTTCAGCGGGTCGGACCAAACCTTGCCGGCGATGATGCCGCATTGATGGGCGGCGTCGAACATCAAATAGGCGCCGACCTCGTCGGCGATGGCCCGGAGTTCGGCGACGGGATGTTCGTAAAGGTTGAGGCTGCCACCGATGGTGATCAGTTTCGGCTGCTCGGCCCGGGCCAGGGCCCTGACGCCCTCGACGTCGACCGTATAGCCGTCTTTCGCCACCGGCGCGGCCAGCGTCCTGAGCCCGTAGCGGCCGGCGGCGCCGGAGGCGTGATGGGTGACGTGCCCGCCGATTGCCGGCGGCGGGGCGATGATGGTATCGCCCGGTTTCGTCGTCGCCATGAAGCCGAAAAGATTGGCCATGGCGCCAGAGGGGACGCGGATCTCGGCGAAATTGGCCTCGAACAGCGCGCCGGCAAGTTGAGCGGCAATGACCTCGATCTCCTCGATCGCCTCGAGCCCGGTCTCGTATTTGTCGCCGGGATAGCCAAGCGAGGCCCGCGAGCCGAGACCGGCCGCCAGAAGCGCCTCGGCCTTCGGGTTCATGACATTGGTCGCGGGGTTGAGGTTGAAGCATTCGCGCTCGTGAATGTCGCGGCTTTTTTCCACCAGCGCCTCGATACGTGCATGGATCGCCGCCGACGCCTCCTTTTCCGTCCGCGCCGCGATCGACTGGATCAGGTCTTCGCTTTTCTCGGGAACCCAAAATCTCCTGGCGATCTTCATCGGCTTCGTCTCCGGTTTGGCCGGATCATTGCCAGAGCCGCAGGACAGTGCAAACAGGATTTTGCAGAGGGCCGGATCGCGGGCGGCGCCAATTGTCGCAAGCGCCTGCCGGCTTCAAAGCCCCGGCAGTTCCGGCAGTGGCGCGATTTCGCGCATTGCGGGCGGAGGCGTTCCATCCATCGCCACGGGCGGTGGCGCAAGGTCATCAACCAAAGGCGGCAGAACCTCGGGCACGATCGCATCGATCGGCCCGGCCTCGGGTTCAAAGTCCCGCCCGGTTTCGAGATTGGCGAACAATCCGCTGACGCAGGTGTCCTGATAGCGCGAACCGGCATAGACTTCCCTGATCTCGATGGTTACGCGGTTGCGCTTGGCCATGGGATCGAGCGGCACGACGATTTCCGCCATCGTGTCCGGCAGGGCGAAGACTTTCTCGGCTTCGAAATCCGTCGTGACCGCGATCACCTTCATCCGCCCGTTACGGGTGAATGCCGTCCGGTCCTTCTGATAGCCGTTCCAGATCAACAGCTCTTCGAAGGGCACGCCGTTGTCGATATAAAGCGTGATCGTTTGCCCGACACCGTTACCGGCGACGCCTTCGCACCAGGCGGTGCCACGATCATTGTCGAACAGATTGGCGGGGCCATAGCGATTGCCTGCCTGCGCCTCCAGTCTGGTGTCAGTGCAATAATCGATGTTGTCGACAAGCTCGGTCGCGCCTGTTCCAGCGCACTCCACGGCGTAAACCGGCGACGTCGCCACGGTCAGTGCCAGCGCCAGCCCGGACGCGAGACATCGGAAAGACCGCAAGGGCTGGTCAGTCGCTCGTTGGCGTGACATGGATCCAGCACCGGTTCTTGCCGCACTTGTAGTGATAGTCGACGGCGTTGTTATCGACATTGTAGATATCGGTGATCGTGTAGACGTTGGAGACCTCGCAGTTGACGTAGCGATTCCCTTCCTTGTCGCACTGGTATCCCGTGATCGTCGAACCGTCGAAAATCTCGAAACTGTCGTGGCGTTGCAAGTTCCCGCAGATATATTGCCCCTTGAGATAGAACGTCGTCTGGCCACCGCCCAAACCCTGCGTGTAGTCCGTCAGGGACGCGTCAATGGGGATTGAATCGTCGAGACAGGGATGGGCCCCCGGCGGGGTCGGGTCGACGGCGCCGGCATTGGCGAGCCCGCCCGATCCGGTGCCGGACGGAGCCGCACCCGCCGAATTCGCAAGATCGCTTGCGACGATTTCATTGGCGCCGACATCCTTGATCGCCGCGACGATGGCATCCCTTGTTACGTCGCAGACTGTCAATTGCCGCGCGTGTTCGATTTCGGTTCGCGCCTCGCCATAGGCTTCGACCGCCCCGGCATAATCCTTGGCTGTCATCAGATCGTTGGCGCTGGCGTTGGCCGCCTGCCCTCTGGCATAGGCTTGGCGAGCCTGACGTTCGGCGGCCAGCGCCTCCTCGTAGCGCTGGCGCATCTTCGCCGCGCTCTCCAGGCCGTCCTCTTCGGCCCAGGCGACATAGCCGCCGGCATTGTCGAAATCGCACGCCGCCATGTGACGGGCGAACTGGTCGACGATCATCGCCTCTATGGCCTGCTGCACGGCGATGAAGGCGGACAGGGAGCGCTCGTCCAGCCGATTGGCGGTAGCCGGGCAGCGGCTGAGGTCGCGGGCCGCTTCATAGCTGGCCTGGGCCCGCCTGAATTCCCGCATCGCCTGCATGGCGTCGCCGGCTTCGGTGAGGACATCGGCCGAATGCAGCGCCTCCTCGGCCCGGGCCAGATTCCTGTCGACATTGCGCTCGACCGCCACGGCATCCTCGAGCCAGCGCGACAGCATCTGCCGCGCGGGATCGCCGGCCTTGAGGGCCGCAATGCCCTGCCGCGCCTTGTCGAATTCGCAGGCGATGATCGCCTGCTGGATGGCCTTGGCCGGATCGACCGGAGACGGCGGATCGAGACGGCAGATGTCGGCCTGGCACGAGCCGGTGTCGCAGACACGGTCGGTGCCGGTGCAGCAGGCTTCGCCGATGCTGCCGCAGGCGAGGCAGACCGTACCAAGCCGGCTGACGGAAGCGACGCCGTAATAGCAGAAAGGCCGGTTGTCGCGATCGCAGGCCAGGGTGCCGACCTGTCCGCAATCCTCGGAACCGGTATTGACGCAATAGCCGCCCGCCTTGGTCGTCACCGTTTCATAGCCGAGCCCGGACAGATGGCACCATGCCGGCTCGCCGGGATCCCTGCTCGGACAGGCCTTCTGCCCCGGCATGCCGCAGGGGGCGCAGAAACCGGATGCGCCGGCGCCGCCGACGCAAACACCGTTGCTGCAAGTCCCATCGGGATAGCAGGCACCGCCGATATCGCCGGCCGAGACCTGCGCCACCGCCGGCGCCGCCAGGCTCGAGATGAAAAGCAACAAGCCCAGAACAAATGTCTGGGCGCGAATGCGTCCTCGCAAGTCCTTCATGCCGCCGATCAAAGCCGGATAACGCCGCCTTGCCCATGACTTGGCGCAAGCAATCGTCCAAATATTTTCGAATCCGATTGCATTTATCCGTAAATTCCGGCCGCAGCCTCCAAAAAACCGGGTAATTATGACAATTTCCATTTCGACTGCATGGCATTCGCATCATTTATAGTAGATTATTACAGACAACATTTAGCGACAGGAGCGCGACACGTAGGCATGTCTGTCGCTCTGTTCGGGACCGTCGCACAGGCAAGGCGACGCGGGCGATGTGCTGGCATGCGGTGCGATGACGAAGGGCAGAACTGCGATTTCCGCCACTCGTGCCCTTCCCGCGACCGAACACCTCATTTCACTTCGCTCAATATGCGTGTTAACACTTAGTTAGCCATGCTAAATGGCGCCGTTAACGAGATTAGGCGGCGTCCATTTGGGGCAGATGGGGGAACATAATGAGACGCATTCTATTGGCGGCCACGGTACTGTTTGCATCGCTGGGCACGACGGCGCAGGCCGCGACGATCGGCAGCACCTATGACGTCGATCCGGCCCTGGGCGTGAACGGCCTTTCCAGTGAAACCTCTTTGGGAGGGGGCTATTTCAACTCGCATAGCCATAAATATGCGGATCTTTATGCGCTCGGGAACAATTGGGGGGCCTTGTTCGACGGAGATACCTCTTCCAGGCGGTTGACCTTCAATGAAAAAGGCGGACAGCCGTCGGTAGGCAGTCCGAACTCCTATCTCGAGGCCGTGTTCGCAAATACTATCTACAACATCTCCGGATACGACATCCTGCTGTTCGATTCCGGCGATGCGCCGTCGACGAGCAATCCGGCCGATCCAGCCAACACCGAGTCGGAGATGGTGTCGGTCAGCCGGACCGGCAATCCCGGTACCTGGTTCGACATGCTCATCATCGACTTTCTCAGTTCCGCCGAAGTCGGCGGTCCGGACGAGACCTACGGCGTCTACGTCCTGGCGCTCGATCTCAGCGTTCTCGGCGTCAATGAGGGCGAAGGCATCGATTCGCTGTGGTTCGGCAATTCCGCCAGTCTCAACGACTGGGATCCGGATATCGTCTGGGGCGGCGGCGTGACCGGCGCGGATTCGCCGGCCGTCGTTCCGGTGCCGGCGGCCATGCCGCTCTTGCTGACGGGCCTGGCCGGTCTCGGTCTGATGGGCTGGCGCAAACGCCGCAAGCCCGCCTGAGCCGGCACCCGAACGCGATCCGAAAACGCGCCGGTCCTCGCGGGCCGGCGCTTTTCGTTTGCGGAGACGGAGAGCAGCCCGACGGCATCGAGGCGATCGGGGCGATCGGAACGGTGTCGCCTAGCGCTTTTCCTCGTCCTTGCGCCGATAGACCCCGTCCTTGTCGCGCTTGAGATCGATGACGTCGGGGCGCTGGCGTTCCCTGAGGTCGCGCTCGTGCCTTTGTTTGTCGAGTTCGCTGAAGCGTCCGCGCCAGTCGCGCAGGATCTTTCTGAGGGCGAAATAGATGATGCCGGCGATGATCGCGTAAATGGCGATGCGCAACAGGATGGCGGACACGTGACTTCCCTGGTCTAGAGCCCGAAGCGCGACCAGAGCGTCCGGTCTTCGATGGCGGCGATGAGATCGGCGCCAAGGCCGGCACCGGTCGGTGTGGCCGACGTGCCGAAGCGCGGGATCTTCAAAAGCGGACGCTTGGGCCCGAAGGGCTTGATCCTGACCTTCTTGCCGAAGCGGGCGGTGAGGGTTTCGTGGATGTCGCCGAGACTGTCGACGAGCCCGAGTTCGAGGCCATGCACCGCCGTCCACCATTCGCCGGTGAACAGCTTGTCGTCCGGGGCGGTGAAGCGGTCGCCGCGCCGCGATTTCACGTAATCGATAAAGACCTCGTGCACCGCCACTTCCATGGCCTTGATGCGGTCGACGTCGGCCTTCTTCTCGGGCAGGAAGGGATCGAGGGTCGATTTGTTCTTGCCGGCCGTGTAGAGCCGCCGCGTTATGCCGAGCTTCTTGATCGCCTCGTCAAAACCGAAGCTTGCCGAGATGACGCCGACGGAACCGACGATCGAGGACGGATCGGCGATGATCTCGTCGCCGGCCGTGGCGATGAAATAGCCGCCCGATGCGGCAACGTCCTCGACAAAGACCAGGACCTGCTTGTCGTGCTCGGCCGCCAGATCGCGAATTCGCTTGGCGATGAGCCGCGACTGCACCGCCGAGCCGCCGGGCGAGTTGATGACGATGGCGACGGTCGACGCGTTCTTGACGGAAAAGGCGCGCTTCAGGACCGGCGCGAAGGTGGCGATGTTGATGCGGCCCGACCGCTGCTCGGCGGCGATCACGCCCTGCAGGCGCACCATCGGCACAACAGGCGGGCGGTTGAGCAGGCGGCCAAGGCGACTGCCGAGACTGGCAGCAAAACTGGCAATTGTGGATTCTGACATGGTTCGACTTCCTTGATACTGAAAGCTAGATAGGCAGAAAGGCGTCCGCTTTCCACAGCGCCGGGCAAGTTTACCAGTCGAGTTTTGTCCGGCCCATCAGGATGTCGGCGATTTCGGGCGCGAAACCGTTGCCTTCCGGGCCGTGAAGGACAAGCGGTGACAACAGACGCAGCGCGGTGCGCGACCCCTTGGTCCCACGGATCAGCACCCGTTTGGCCTCGGCGCCCGGCCGGGCGGCGATCGGCAACAGGCGCAATCCGCCGAACCGTCCTTTGAAGTCATCGAGCGCCTCGCCGAGCCGGTCGACGGGCAGGATGAAGATCGCCGTGCCGCGCGGAGCGGCGGCGGCGGCGGCGGCGCGCAGCCACAGGGCGAGATCGGCGCTTTCGGCGTGGCGGGCGGCATCCCGTCCCGCTTCGCCCGCCGGCGTCCCGCGTCCCCGGGCAAAAAAGGGCGGATTGGCAATCACCACGTCGAAAGCGTTCGGCTCAAGTCCCATCGCCTCCCGTTCCGGTCCCGACGCGGCTATGTCCGCCGCAACGGCCCGGACACGGTCGTCGAGCCCGTTGCCTGTGATATTGTCCCGGGCCAGCGCCAGCGTCGCCGGATCGCGTTCGGCCAAAAGCACCCCGGCCTTGGCGGCCCAGAGAGCGGCGACGAGGCCGGCGGTACCCACGCCGGCGCCGAGATCGAGGATGCGGATCGCATCGGGCGGCACCGAAGCGCCGAGCAGGACCGAATCCGAACCGGCCCTGAAGCCTTTGTCGGGTTGAACAAGGGTCAACCTTCCGCCCAGGAAGGCGTCATTTGACTTGTTTTCACGTTTTACAAAGGTGCCAGTCTGGTCTACGCACATGAAAGGGGCCAATCGGTTTCGATGCCAAGCTTAGTTTGACGAGGCCCAAGGCTCAATCGCCCCAGGCCCCGGCGTGTTCGGCGCGAGGAGTAATATGGGTTTCAACGCCGCAAAAGAACCGGAAAGTATGGCCGGTGCCGATGCTCTGGAGCGTCTGGTGGCGGTAACTCAAGCCGACATGGAAAAGGTCAACGCCCTCATTCTCGACCGGGCGCAGTCGCATGTCGACATGGTACCGCAACTGGCGCGCTATCTCATTGAATCGGGCGGCAAGCGCCTCAGGCCGATGCTGACCATTGCCAGCACCGCCCTGTTCGGGCCGGGCAATGGCAACCAGTTCTACTACGCAGCGGCCGTCGAGTTCATGCACAACGCCACGCTTTTGCACGACGATGTCGTGGATGAAAGCGACATGCGGCGCGGCAAGCCGGCGGCGCGCAAGGTCTGGGGCAATCAGGCCAGCGTCCTGGTCGGCGATTTCCTTCTGGGCCAGGCCTTCCTGATGATGGTCGAGACCGGCGATCTCAAGGCGCTGCATGTCCTGTCGCAGGCCGCGACGGTGATTGCCGAAGGCGAGGTTTTCCAGCTCGCCAAGTCGCGCGATCTCGAGGCGACCCGCGAGGATTACGCCGAAGTGATCCGCGCCAAGACAGCGACCCTGTTCGAGGCGGCGACAACGGTCGGCGCCATGGCCGGTGGTGCCGGCGACGCGGCGCAGAAGGCGCTCGGCACCTATGGCGGCGAACTCGGCTGGGCCTTCCAGCTGATCGACGACGTGCTCGATTATGGCGGCGCCGCCGGGCGTCTCGGCAAGAACACCGGCGACGATCTCAGGGAAGGCAAGATGACCCTGCCGGTCATCCTGGCGCTCGGCGCGGCCGACGAGGCGGAGCGGGCCCTGCTCGTGGGGGCGCTCGGCAAAGCCGATACCGATGCCGAAACCGTCGCGGAAATCGTCGCCATCATGGATCGGCACGGCGCTCTGGCGGCAACGCTGGCGGAAGCCCATACCCATGCCGAAACGGCGAAACGGGCCCTCGAAACAGTGCCGGAGTCGGCTTTGCGCGATCTTCTGGCCGACATCGCCGATTTCTGCGTCTCGCGGGCCTATTAGGCAGTTTCAGTTTTTGCCGCGACCGGTTGGGCTGACGCCCGAACCCCGGCCTTGCGGGAGACGGGAAAGGCGTCCGCTTCCACAAAAAAGGTGAAACGCCTCAACCCGCCGCCGCCAGCGGCGCCGCCGCCACCCAGGCATCGGGGAAGCGCTGCCTCAGGGTCCGCGCCGCCAGATGGGCGAGCGATTCCGACCCGTAGAGTCCGAAGACCGTGGCGCCCGAGCCGGACATGCGGGCGGCGACACAACCCGGCGTTCCGGCCAGTTCCACGATCAGCTTTCCGATGACCGGCACCAGTTCGATCGCCGCCTGTTCGAGGTCGTTGCGGCTTTCGGCCATCCACAGCCCGAGCATGGCGGCATGGCTGAGCGGATGCGGGATCTGCGGCAGACCGGGATTTTCCCTGGATTTCAGGCGCCGGAAGACGTCGGCCGTCGAGACTGGCACCAGCGGATTGATCAGAACCAGATAGGCGGGCGGCAGGATGTCGATCGGCTCGACGATCTCGCCGATGCCGCGCACCAGGCACGGCCGCGACATCAGGCACACCGGCACGTCGGCACCCAGGCGGGCGGCAACCGGCATCAGCTCTTCTACCGGGATGGGCGGATCGGCTAAGTCCGCCATCAGCCTCAGGGTCGCGGCGGCATCGGCCGAACCGCCGCCGATGCCGGCGGAAACCGGCAGGTTCTTGTCGAGAGTGATCTCGACGCCGTGCGGAACGGTTCCCGGCCAGCGCTCGCGAAAGGCCTGAACCGCCTTGGTGACGAGATTGGTCTGGCCGGGCGTCAGGGCGCCGGCGAACGGACCGCAAAGCTGAAGGCGGTCGGCTACGGCGGGCCGCGCCACAAGCTCGTCGCCGAGATCGGCAAAGGCCACCAGGCTTTCGAGGTCGTGATAGCCGTTGTCGCGCCGGCCGGTGACGTGCAGGGCAAGATTGACCTTTGCCAGGGCAGTCGCTTCAACGACCTTGTCCATGAATTCAGCCGTTCGACGGCTCGCCGGTCGGCTGGAGGCCCGTTTCGAGCTTTTCACGCGCCTGCCGGCCGATCTCGCTTTGCGGATCGATATCGGCGGCGATGGTCCACTGGAACCTGGCCTCGAGCTTGCGTCCGGCCCGCCAATAGGCATCGCCGAGATGGTCGTTGATCGCCGGATCGGAGGCTCTGAGCTGCACGGCCTGCTCGAGCGTCTGTACCGCCTCCTCGTAGCGCCCGAGCCGGTAATAGGCCCAGCCCAGACTGTCGACGACATAGCCGTCGGACGGGTCGGCCTGAAGCGCCTTGCGGATCATGTCGAGCGCCTGGTCGAGATGAACGCCCTGGTCGATCCAGGAATAGCCGAGATAGTTGAGGACCTGCGGATTGCCGGGATTGAGTTCGAGGGCCTTCTGGAAGTCCTTTTCGGCCAGCGGCCATTGCCTGGCCCGCTCGTAGCACATGCCCCGGAGATAGTAGTAGCGCCAGTCCTGCGGATGATCGCCGCCGACCAGCCCGATCACCAGCGAATAGGCATCGCTCGCCTCCTTGTAGCGCTCGCTCGAGCGCAAAAGATTGGCATAGGCGACAACGGCATCGAGATTGTCGGGGTTGGCGACAACGCTCATATGCAGCTTCTCGATCGCGGCGTCGCGGTTGCCGGCGGCATCCATGTTCTCCGCCACCCCCACTTCGGCCTGGTTCTTGTAGGGCGAGGTTCTTGGCAGGCCGTCATAGAGGCCATTGGCCAGGTCATATTGCCCGTAACCGCTGTAAAGCTGGGCAAGCCGCATGGTCGCCAGATCGAAATCGGGCGCGAGGTAGAGGGCGGTGCGCAGATAGATGGCGGCAAGGTCCGCCGTGCCGTCGCGCGCCAGGGCGGCACCGATGCTGTTGAACATCTCGGCCGCGCCGGCCTGGGCATTCGGCGCCAGCTTGCCGGGCCGCTTCCCGGCCTTGACTTCCTTTTCAAGCGCCAGCACGTCCGGATCGGACAAGCCCTGGCCGAGATAGGTCGCGATGATCTTTTCGGCCTCGGCAAAACGCGAGGCATTGGCGAGCATGCGCGCATAGGTCTCGAGGAACCGGACGTCGTAAGGATCGGACTCATAGGCCTTCTTGGCATAGTCGAGCGCCACGTCGCGGCGATCGGCGACATCGGCCGTCAAGGCACGGTAATAGGTCAGGAAATCCTCGATGCCGCCATCGGCGACATTGTCGAGTTCCTTTTGCGCGTCGTCATAGCGGTTTTCGCCAATGAGCGCCCATGCCTTGACGATGGCGGCAGTGATGCCGACGAAGGAATGAGTCTCCATCCCGTCAAGAGTGATGGCCACCTCGTTGTACTGGCGCTGCTTGAGCGCCACGGTGCCCATCACAAGCTTGGAAAGCTCGTCATCGGGCAGGAGTTCGACAAGGTGCCGCGCCGTCTTCGCCGCTTCCTCGATCTCGCCATTGGCGGCCTGGGCATGGAAGGTCCTCAGGATCAGAAGCCTGTTGTCGGGATTGGTAAGTGCGGCATTGGCCAGGAATTCGGCGGCACTGGCGGTATCGAGCGCACTCATGGCCTCATCGCCGGCGAGAAAGCTGCCGGTCGGGGATCTGAGCGCGGCGATCAGCGAACGCAACTGCTCCTGTATGTTGGGCGCAGCTTCGGCGTGAGCCCCCGGTACGGCCAGGACGAGGCCGACAAAGGCCACACTCAGAAGTCTTGAAAGTCTGTTCACAAGCTCATCCATATTCGTTTGGGCACAGGCGCGCCGCGGCTCTGGCTGCGATCAAAGATTGGTGATTTTGCGGCCGACCGCAAGGCTCGTCGTAATCGACGTCGCTATGACGCGTTTCAGGTCTCACATTCCTACATAGTTCGGGCCCGATCCGCCTTCGGGCGGCGTCCAGGTGATGTTCTCGGCCGGGTCCTTGATGTCACAGGCCTTGCAGTGAACGCAATTGGCGGCGTGGATGCGAAAGACCGGACGACCGTCCTGTTCGACGACCTCGTAGACGCCCGCAGGACAATAGAGCGGTGCCGGCTCGCCGTAATCGGGCAGGTTGCGGGCGATGGGGATGGCCGGATCGGCCAGTTTCAGATGAACCGGCTGATCCTCGCGATACGAGATATTGGCGAGATGGACCGAGGAAGCGCGGTCGAAGGTGATTCTGCCGTCCGGGCGTGGATAGGCGATCGCCGGCACTTCGCCCTTTTTCCGCAAGCGCCCCGGTTCCGGCGTTTTCGCAACGAGCGCGGCAAGTGGCGAGACGCCGACAAGCGATTCCGCCCACATGTCGGCGCCGGCAAGCGCCACCCCGAGCCGCGAGCCGAATCGCGACCACAGGCGCTTGACGGTGCCGACCGGCCTGAGGTCGGCGGCAATGCCGGCAGCGTTGACGTTGGATTGCAGCTGTTCGAGCACGTCGTTGCCACGGCCGGCGCCAAGGGCCGCCATGACGGTTTCCGCCGCGGCCTTGCCGGAACGGATGGCGTTATGGATGGCCTTGAGACGCGGCACGTTCATGAAGCCGGCCGAACAGCCGATCAGGGCGCCGCCGGGAAAGGCAAGTTTCGGGATCGATTGCCAGCCTCCGGCTGTGAGGGTGCGGGCGCCGTAGGAAAGGCGCGTCGCCCCTTCGAGCAAAGGCGCGATCGCCGGATGGGTCTTGAAGCGCTGGAACTCGTCGAAAGGCGACAGGGTCGGGTTGGGATAATCGAGATGGGTGACCAGGCCGAGATAGAGTTTCCTGTCCTCGGCGTGATAGGCAAAGCCGCCGCCACTGGTGTCGGCGGGCAGCGGGAAACCGAGATAGTTGTCGACCCGTCCGGGCTCGTGGCGGGCCGGATCGAGCTCCCAGATTTCCTTGATGCCAAGGCCGAACATCTGCGGCGCCCTGCCGGCAGCAAGATCGAAACGGGCGATCAGTCTTTTGGCGAGCGACCCGCGCGCGCCTTCCGCGATCAGCACATAGGCGGCCTTGAGGACGATGCCCGGCGCGTAGTTCGGGCCGGGCCCGCCGTCGCGATCAAGGCCGAGATCGCCCGTGAGGATGCCGGTCAGCGCGCCGGATCCGTCAGTGATGAAATCGACCGCCGCCGTCGCCGGGAAGATGTCGACCCCGAGCGCACCCGCCGCCTCGCCGAGCCACTGGCAGAGCCGGCCAAGGCTGACGATGTGGCTTTGTCCGGTGCGGGCGACCGGCGGCACCAACGCCTGCGGCAGGGCGAAATCGCCATGCGCGGTCAGATAGTGAAGCCGTTCCCTTTCGACCCTGGGTCCGACCGGAGCGCCGCGGGTGCGCCAGTCGGGAATGAGCGCGTCGAGCCCGGAGGTATCCATCACCGCGCCGGACATGACGTGGCCGCCGATCTCGGCCGATTTCTCGACAAGCGTCACCCGGACGTCGCGCCCGGTTTCGACAGCGAGCTGTTTCAGACGGATGGCGGCGGAAAGCCCGGCCGGACCGCCACCGACGATGACGACATCGGTTTCGAATTCCTCGCGGACCATTGCGTCCGGCATCGGACCTCCTGCTGGGCGTCAGGGCAAGCCATCGGCGGACTGGCCGCCTTGCGGGCGCTGTGACATAACAGAAAGCATGGGCGGAAAGAAGGAAATGACCAACAGCGACTGGGCGGCCCTGCTGGACTGGTATGCCGCCGCCGGCGTCGATCTCGGTGTCGGCGAAGAGCCGGTCGACCGCTTTGCCGCGCAGTCGGCCCTGCAGCGAGCCGGCGCCAGTCCGGCGTCGCGTGCTGGCGCTGCATCACCACCGCCCGCGCCGCCGCCCGCCGCTTCGCCAGGTCCCGAAACCGGAGAAGAGGCCGATCCGGCCGAGGCAAGAGCGCTCGCCGCCGCCGCCGGCACGCTCGCCGAACTGAGGGCCGTTCTCGAGGCGTTCGAGGGCTCGCCCCTCAAGCAGCGTGCCACCCAACTCGTTTTCGCCGACGGCAATCCCGAGGGCCGGATCATGCTGATCGGCGAGGCGCCGGGGCGCGAGGAGGATCTGCAGGGCAAGCCCTTTGTCGGGCGCTCGGGGCATCTGCTCGACCTGATGCTCGCCGCCATCGGCCTGGATCGAAACCACGTCTACATCGCCAATACCGTTCCCTGGCGGCCGCCGGGCAACCGCACCCCGAGCCCGGCCGAGATCGCCCTCTGCCTGCCCTTCCTGCACCGCCAGATCGTCCTCGCCGCTCCCGACGTCATCGTCACGCTCGGGGCGCCGGCGGCCCAGACCCTGCTCGGCCAGCCGGTCGCCATCACGCGGGCGCGCGGCAAGTGGCGCGAGATCGAGATCGAGGGCCGGTCGTTCCGGCTGCTGCCGACCTTCCATCCCGCTTTCCTGTTGCGCCAGCCGGCGCAGAAGGCTCTTGCCTGGCGCGACATGCTGACCCTGAAGCGCGCGCTTGAGACCGGTGACGCTTTCTGAAGCCTGATTTCATCCGGCTTCGATTTCTCATCATCATGGAGTTGTTTCGACCGCACGCTGGGTATAGGGCTGATGGCTTTCGCCTCCTGTTCAAGCCCTGATTCATGGCCCAAGTCGTCAAGATATATGCTCTTCTGCTCGGCTCGGCCCTGCTGATGTTCGGCGGCGGGCTTCAGGGCCTGCTCCTTTCCGTGCGCGGCGCCGAGGAAGGCTTCCCACTTCTCGCCCTCGGCCTGATCGGCACCGGCTGGTCCATCGGATTCATCGCCGGCTCGGTCAGCGTGCCGATGCTGGTGCGCAAGGTCGGTCACATCCGCAGCTACTCCGTCATGGCGGTGTTGGGCGGCATGACCATCCTCTTGAATCTCTTGTGGATCAACGACGTCGGCTGGATCGTCATGCGGGCCTTTTCCGGCTTCTGCTTCGCCGGCGCTGCCATGGTCGTCGAAAGCTGGCTCAACGAGGTTTCGGAAAACAAGAGCAGGGGCACGGTCTTCGCCCTTTATATCACGATCAACACCGCCGCCTCGACCGCCGGGCAGCTGGCCATGTCGATCACCGGCACGGCCGGTTACCTTCCCTTCGTTCTCGGCGCTCTCGCCTTCATGGGCGCGATCGTGCCGACGGCCGTCAGTTCGATCAAGCAGCCGCTGCCGCTGACGACAGGGAAGCTGAACATCGGACTTTTGTACAGGACCTCGCCGATTGCTGCCGTCGCAGCTTTTTCAATCGGCATGGCTGGCGGCACTTTCGGTACGCTGGCGCCGGTCTACGGGTTCAAGCTCGGGCTGTCCCCCGCCGTCATCGCCTTCATGATGTCGGTTGCGGCCATCGCCGGCGCGATCGCACAGATTCCGGTTGGGCGTCTTTCGGACAGCATGGACAGACGATTAGTGATAGCGGGCGCAAGCCTTGTGGCGGCACTGGTTGGTGTCGCTTTCGTCCTCATCAACCCGACGCAGGAATGGCTGCTTTACACTCTGTTCGGGCTTTATGGCCTGAGCGCCTTCCCGATCTACGCCGTCGCTGTCGCCCATGCCAACGACAATGCCAAGGACGGCCAGTTCTCCCGGATCGCGGCGGCAATGCTGTTCATCTACGGCATCGGTCTTGCCATCGGCCCATCCATCGCGCCTTTCATGATGCAACTGCTCGGCCCCGCCGGTCTGTTCACCATCACCGCAACCTTCCATGGCGCCCTTGCCGCGATGGCTATCCTGCGGATGCGCATGCGCGAGCCCGTTCCGGCCGAGGATCGCACCCCGTTCCGGCCGGTGGTACTCGGACGGCCGTCAACGCCGGAAACCTATGTCTTGGACCCGCGCGCCGACGAAACCACCGACACGGAAGGCACGCCGGACAATGGCGATACCCCGGCCGAAACGCCGCCGGAAGAAGTTGAAACGGCTGCTGTCGACGAAGCCGGTCCGGGCAAGGACGAGACCAAATAGGTTCTTGTTTTGTTCCTTTCGATGCGCTAGTTTGTCTCAGGTTGAAGGTGTATGATTCGCTGACCGGAGACGGACATGGCCCATATGGTTGCGCCCAATTTTGATGCTCTCCAGCGCCTGTCGGTGTCGGCGGATGCCGATTTGACCCAGCGCACGCTTGTCGATCCCAGACACAATCGTGGCCGGGGTGCGCAGACCAACAAGGGCGGTCGCTTTGAACGCGAACACAGCGAATCCTTCGACGATGGCTGGGATCTGGAGGAAGACGGGCTGGCGCCGGCGGCGACCAATGAGCACCTCGAACGCGCGCAATCGATCATCACCCGCAACGACAGCCCCGATATCGGCTTCGACCGCTCGATCAATCCCTATCGCGGCTGCGAGCACGGGTGTTCCTATTGCTTCGCCCGCCCGACCCACGCCTATCTCGGCCTGTCGGCCGGACTCGATTTCGAGCGCGAGATCTTCGTCAAGACCAATGCCGCCGAGCTGCTCAAAAAGGAGCTTGGAAATCCGCGTTATCGCGTCAGGCCGATCGCCATCGGCACCAATACCGACCCCTATCAGCCTGTCGAGCGCAAGCACCGCATCCTGCGCCAGATCCTCGAAGTGCTGCTCGAGACCAAGCATCCGGTCCTGATCACCACCAAGTCGGCGCTGATCGTTCGCGATCTCGACATCCTGACCGAGATGGCGGAACAGAACCTGGTCTCCGTCGCCATCGCCGTGACCTCGCTCGACCGCAATCTGAGCCGGCTGATGGAGCCGCGCGCCGCCACGCCCTCGCGTCGGCTCGAAACCATCAGGCTGCTCGCCGCTTCCGGCATCCCGGTCTCGGTCAACCTCGCCCCGATGATCCCGGCGATCAACGACCACGAACTCGAACGTATCCTCGACGCCGCCAAGGCGCAGGGGGCCGAGGCGGCGTCGATGATCCTTCTGCGCCTGCCCGGCGAAGTGCGCGACATCTTCCGCGAATGGATGCTGAGGCACTATCCGGACAAGCTCAGGCATGTCATGAGCCTGATCCGCGAATCGCGCGACGGGCGCGACAACGATCCGCGCTTCGGCTCGCGCCATACCGGCGAAGGCCCCTATGCGGTGATGCTCAGACAGCGCTTCGACAAGGGCCTGGAACGTTACGGCCTCGCCAAGCGTTCGCCGAGCCTCAGGACCGATCTGTTCGAACCGCCGCGCGAGCCGGACCGGCAGATGTCGCTGTTTTGAGCATTCGGGCTGGCTCTTCGATCTGCGAATTTCGCACCGAACGCACCTCACCTCTCCCCCGAAGGGAAAGGGGGCAAACGTCCGAACCTCTCACGGATAGAGCTTTGCCGTCGTCCACGCCGCATCGACCGTGTCGCGCCGGTAAACCAGCCGGTCGTGCAGGCGGAAGGGCCGGTCGCGCCAGAACTCGATCAGCAGCGGCGCCACCCGATAGCCCGACCAGTGCGGCGGCCTCGGGACCCTGACGAGACCGTATTTCGCGGCATAGGTGGCAATTCTTTTCTCGAACTCGAAACGGGTCTTCATGACCCGCGACTGCTGGCTGGCCCAGGCGCCGATCTGGCTGTCCTTGGCGCGCGAGGCGAAATAGGTGTCGGCCTCTTCATCCGAGACATCGCTGACCGGGCCGATGATGCGAACCTGACGGCGCAAGCTCTTCCAGTGGAAGTTGAGGGCGGCGTTCGGATTGGCGCGCAACTCCTCGCCCTTGGTGCTCTGCTTGTTGGTGTAGAACACGAAGCCGCGGTCATCGAACCCCTTGAGCAGCAGCATGCGTACATCCGGAATGCCGTCGGCATTGACCGTGGCCACCGCCATGGCAGTGGCATCGTTGGGTTCGCTCTTTTCCGCCGCTTCCAGCCATGCGGCGAAGAGGGCGATCGGATCGCGGGCAGCGGCGATGCCGCCGTCGGGGGCATTCGGTTCACTCATGGCGCTCGCATATCATCTTCGAAAAAACGATGCCGCTTCTTTCTGCACCGCAGGCGCGTGACTTTTTGCCTTTTTCGTTTCCGGCACCTTGCCCGAAGACACCTTT
>CAZKTH010000024.1:0-19686 GCA_964555575.1 uncultured Devosiaceae bacterium
TGATTCCATCAGAACGGAAGCTCCAGCACTGATCTGGCAGATTTTGGTTTGATGTTGATTTTGCGATTCCCGAGCCGAGCTTTCGGCGATTCCCAGGAGGCCGGTTTTTTGGGAGGGGCCGATCATGAACAGGGATGGCAAGCAGATCTGGAGCTCTGGCTCGTGCCGCTTTCAGCGGCGCCTGGGCGCAAGATGAGCGCGCGGATGTGCCCGGGCCATGTTGTGGGACCCCTTCCTGCGGCGAAGACCGGAAAACCTCGCAAATACCCTACCTGATCAGCCGCCGGTTTCCGCCGAGCCGATGTTGGCCGACAAGAAATGGCAAAAGATCCGTTGGCGGCGCGGCCATGATCGCGCGGATCTGCTCTGGCCGAAGTCAGCGCGCTGATCGGGCTGCCGACCGCAGATGCCGTCCTGTCTGGCCCCGCGCGACACCATCATCCAGACGGCATGGGAGGCGACGGGCGAGGTGTTGCCGACGTGCCGTTCGCAGAACTTGCGCCGGACATGGACCCGGCACCCGGCCAGGGTAGCGCCGTCTTTGTTTGGATCGGATTGAGCAAGGTTATTGCAGGCCGGACAACCGTCGACCGCAAGCAGGAAGCCTGCCCTGGGCTTCCCTGGCAGACCGAGCCGGTTTGCGGGTTCTTAAGCTCTGTCGGCCTATCGTGGCCTCGGAAAACTGCGTAATCAGGCCGCGGCGCGCAAAGACGTCCGGCAATTGTTGTAGGTGCGTTCCGTTGCGTTTTGGATCGGAAAAGAGTTTGAGCGCGTTGTGCCCGGACCGCAAAGCGGTGCGGGCACGGATCTGGACGGGGAGGAGGTGAATAATGCCGGCATCCCGTTCATGGCAGGACATACGCAAGGACCTTCAGCAGACCGGTCCGCAGGCACAAACGCCGGCGGCAACCACGCAACAGGTGCCGACAACGGCGGTCGCCGCGCGGCAGGCACCGCCCAAACGCCCCTCACCGCCTCCCAAGCCGGAAAAGCCCTTTGCCGAGGTGATGGGCGAGATCAAGCGCGTCCTGCTGTTCGTCGCCTTCTTCAGCTTCATCATCAACCTCCTCATGCTGGTCGGCCCGCTCTACATGATGCAGGTCTATGACCGCGTCCTGACCTCGGGCAGCGTGCCCACCCTGCTGTTCCTGACGCTGGCGGCCGGCGGCCTGATCTTTGTCGGTTCGCTTCTCGAGGGCGCGCGGGCGCGGATTCTGGTCCGGCTCGGCGGCCGTTTCGACGAGTTGCTCAGCGCCCGGATGTTTGCGCGTTCCGTGGTGCACGGCCTGACGGGCAAGACCGACCAGAACACCTCGCTGCGCGATCTCGACACCTTTCGGACCTTCCTGACCGGCGCTGGCCTGTTCTTCTTTTTCGACGCGCCGTGGACGCCGCTGTTTCTGGCGGTGATCTTCCTGCTTCACCCGCTTTTGTGCCTGGTGGCGGCGACCGGCGCCGCCATCCTTTTCGTCCTGGCGCTGGTGAGCGAACTGGCCACGCGCAAGCCGCTGACCACGGCGAGCCAGCACATGTCCCTGGCCATGCAATTTGCCGGCAATGCCAGCACCAATGCCGATACCGTCGAGGCGATGGGCATGATGCCGGGCCTCAGGGCACGCTGGCAGCAGCAATACCGGCGCGGGCTCTACCTGCAGTCCAGGGCCAGCGACCGGGCCGGCTTGCTGACCGCCACGACCAAATTCATCCGCCCGATGCTGCAGGTGGCCATTCTCGGCGTCGGCGCCTATCTCGCCCTCAATCAGGTGATTTCGGCCGGTGCGATGATCGCCGCCTCGATCATGATGGGACGGGCCCTGGCGCCGGTCGAAGGCGCCATCGGCAACTGGCGCAGTTTCGTGCTCGCCCGCAACGCCTATGGCCGCATTCGCGAGACGCTGACCTCGGCCGGACGCAAGACCTCGAGCCTCATGCTGCCCAGTCCGGTCGGTGCCGTTAGCGTGGAGCGGCTGTTCGGCGGGCCACCCAATGCCGGCAAGCCCATCATCAAGGGCGTGGCTTTCGAGCTTCGGGCCGGCGAAGCGCTCGGGCTCATCGGTCCGAGCGCGTCCGGCAAGTCGACCCTGGCCAAGCTGCTCGTCGGCGTCTGGCCGGGCCTTCAGGGCTCTGTCCGTCTCGATGGCGCCGACATCGCCGAATGGGACCGGGCGGCGCTCGGACCGTATGTCGGCTATCTGTCGCAGAACATCGAACTTTTCGACGGCACCATCGCCGACAACATCGCCCGTTTCGGACAGGTCGATTCCGAAGCGGTCATCGCCGCCGCGCGCGACGCCGGCGTGCATGAAATGATCCTCAGGCTGCCGGAAGGCTACGACACCCGTACCGGGCCAGGCGGCGCAATGCTCTCGGGCGGCCAGCGCCAGCGTGTCGGCCTGGCCCGCGCCCTTTACGGCCAGCCCACCCTCATCGTCCTGGACGAACCCAACGCCAATCTCGACGGACACGGCGACGCGGCCCTGCTCAAGGCGCTGTGGGGCATCAAGGCGCGCGGCGCCACGCTCATCGTCATTGCCCACCGGCCGTCGATCCTCGAGGTCGTGGACAAGATCCTGGTGCTGCGCGAGGGCACCATGGCGCAGTTCGGCGATCGCGAGACCGTCCTGTGGGACCTGACCCACCCGAGTGCCCGCGCCAGCGACACGCCCGAAGAGCTCGAACAACGCCGCACCGCCGGCGCCATCCAGCCGCCGCCCGCACCAAACTGGAAGAGCGCCTGACATGCGCAACAGCAACACACCCAGCGAAAACAGGCCCCCCAGCAATCCGCGTCCGGCGATCGTGTTCGGCATGGCGGTCATTCTGTTCGGCCTTGGCTCCTTCGGCGCCTGGGCGTCCATTTCCCGCCTGTCGAGCGCCATCATCGGCAGCGGCGTGGTCAAGGTCGTGTCCGAGAGCAAGCTGGTACAGGCGGCGAACGCCGGCACCGTCAGCACCATCGAAGTCGAGAACGGCGACCGGGTCGCGGCCGGAGACATCCTCATCCGCCTCGACGACACCGCGGCCAAGGCGGCCCTCGAGATCGTCCAGTCCAACTACGATCTCAAGCAGGCCACCGTCGCCCGGCTGCAGGCCGAGCGGGACGACACCGAATCCGTCATTTTCCCCAAAAGCCTTGTGGCGCTCGCGGGCGACCCGGATGTCGCCGATCTCATTTCGGCTCAGCGCCAGCTGTTCGAGTCCGAACGCAAGGCCCTTTACGGGCAGATCGGCCTCATCGGCGAGCAACTCCGGCAACTGGCCGAACAGATCAAGGGGCTGGAGGCCCAGGCGCAGGCGATATCGGATCGCATCGCCATCTCCGAGGGCGAATATGTCAATGTCGAGAAGCTGTTCAAGAAGAACCTCGTCCCCAGTTCGCGCGTCCTGGACCTGCAGCGCAGCCTCGCCGACATGAAGGGCACCAAGGCCGATCTCGACGCCCGGATCGCCGCGACCCAGGCCCAGAGTTCCCAGGCCGAGCTGCAGATCCTGCAGTTGCGCCTGTCCTTCGAACGCGACGCCAACGACAAGCTGGGCACGGCCCAGGCCGATCTCCTGTCGCTGTCGCAAAAGCTGCTCGACGCCCGCCACACGCTCGAGCAGAGCCTCATACGGGCGCCGGTCGGCGGCGTCGTCGTCGGGCTCAACATGCATACCATCGGCGGTGTCGTCGAACCGGGCACCTCGCTGATGGAAATCGTGCCGGTCGACGACGATCTCATCATCGAGGCCCATATCCGTCCGGTCGACATCGACAATGTCGCGCCCGATCTCGAGGCCGAAGTGGTGTTTCCCGGCCTGCCGCGCCGCGAACTGCCGCGCCTGATCGGCACCGTGACCTATGTCTCGGCCAGCGCCCTGACCGATCCGCGCAGCGGCAGCACCTACTTCATCGCCAAGGTCACACTGCCTCCGTCCGAACTGGCCAAAATGGGCAGTCACCAATTGCTGCCCGACATGCCGGCCGAAGTGTTCATCAAGACCGGCGAGCGATCCCCCCTCGCCTATCTGACCGAGCCGCTTTTCGAAAGCTTCAACCACGCCTGGCGCGAGCCATAGTAGCGTTCAGGCCCGGACCCGGCCGGGCCTTTTCCGTTCGAACCGGCCCGGAGCGCCTCGCGTTCTGACGGAATCGGAACGCATTTTGCTTGTCTTGTGAAGCACGCGGTTTTCCGCGAAGAGAAGAGCCAGGGCACGCCAGATGATCACTGGCGTGCCCTGACGGTGGTCGGATCGTCAATGGCTTGGTCGCAAGGGACCGTTTTGGAGTGTGATCGGCCACCGTCTTCGCCTGAGGCCTGAACGGATACGCAGCGGCCAATAGGCTCTGCACGACAAGCATAGGACAGCGAAGACGATGAACGATCGCATCGGGACCGACATATCCAAAGACCGGCTGGACGCCTTTCGCTTGAGCGACGGGCTGGCAGGCGGCCTTACCGCGCCGGCATCGACGGTCCCCTTGCCGGTGATGGCGCGGGTCGGTACGTCGTCGCAATAGAGCATCGTGCGCAAAAGTGGGTGCCGGTTTTGCGCCAACTGAGGAGCGATCCGAGGGGGCAAATCGTGCCGGTGGCACGATTTAAGGTCCGAAGGCAGTCGCGGGTACCGTGAGAAAGATGGTCCCCATCCATATAGCCTCCGTGTCCGGGTGTCTTGACCACACCAATGGTCCAGGCATGGAGGTCTTTCAACTGCACTGAGGAACCCGTCCAGTCCTCCGCCGCAGGTGGAGGTTTTTGGCTGAGACAACAAAGCTCGCCTTTTCGGCGGGCTTTGGTTCTTGTCTTGTCTGGCTCAGTTCCATGCCTGGTTGCGGCCCGAAACGGGATCGACTGCGTCAGCCGATCACCGCCACAATCTGGACCTCGGTGATACCGGGAGCGGGCAGTGGCACGAGATCGCCGTCGATCCTGGTGCCATCGACCGTCAGGCTGATCCGGTTGCCGGGTCCGGCGCGCCTGACCGAAATGTCGTAAGCGACGCCGCGGAATTTCCGCCTGACGGAAAAGCCCGGCCAGCGCTCGGGAATGACCGGCGCGATTTTCAGCCCCCTGTAGTCGGGCCGGATGCCGAGGATCCACTGGGTGATGGCGTAATAGTTCCAGGCCGCCGTGCCGGTCAGCCAGGAGTTCTTGGCTTCGCCATGGGTCGGTGCGTCGCGTCCGGCAATGGTCTGGGCATAGACATAGGGCTCGCAACGATGCACCTCGCTGATTTCCTCGCGGGCCGAGGGGCAGATGCGGGTGTAATAGTCGAACGCCCGGTCGCCATTGCCGACCCGGGTTTCGCCGATCATCACCCACGGATTGTTGTGGCAGAAGATCGAGGCGTTTTCCTTGTAGCCGGGCGGGTAGGACGAGATTTCGCCATACTCGATATAATAGCGCGTATAGGCCGGTTGCAGCACGACGATGCCATGTTCGGTGGCCAGATGTTTCGCTACGGAGTCGAGCGCCATCTCAGCCTTGCCGTCGTCGAGCCCGATGCCGGCCAGGGTGCAATAGCCCTGGGATTCGATGAAGATCTTGCCTTCCTCGCACAGCTTCGAGCCGAGCGGCTTGCCGAAATCGTCATAGGCGCGGACGAACCACTCGCCGTCCCAGCCGTGTTCCCGCACCGTCCTGTCCATGTCGGCGGCGATGCCGGCGTATTTCTCGGCTTCGGCGCTGTCGCCGCGCGCTCTGGCGATATCGGACAGTTCATTGGCCGCGTGCACCATCAATCCGCCGATGAAAACGGATTCGGCGGTCTTGCCGTCCTTGCCCTTGAGGGTCTGGAAGGACTGGCCCGGCTCGTCGGAGAAGCAATTGAGATTGAGGCAATCGTTCCAGTCGGCCTGACCGATTAGCGGCAGACCATGTGGCCCGCGCCGGTCGAGCGCATACTGGATCGAGCGCTGCAGATGCTCGTAGAGCGGCACTTCGGTGCCCGGCGTGGTATCGAACGCCACCATTTCGTCGAGAATGGCGAAGTCGCCGGTTTCCTTGAGATATTGCGACACGCCGATGATCAGCCAGTGTGGATCGTCGTTGAAGCCGCCACCAGCGTCGTGGTTGCCCTTCTTGGTCAGGGGCTGATACTGGTGATAGGCGCCGCCGCTCTGCATCTGGGTTGCCGCCAGATCGAGAATGCGCTGGCGGGCGCGCTCGGGCACCATATGGACGAAACCGAGCAGATCCTGGTTGGAATCGCGGAACCCCAGGCCCCGCCCGATGCCGGATTCGAACCCCGAGGCCGAACGCGACATGTTGAAGGTCGCCATGCACTGATAGGCGTTCCAGATATTGATCATGCGGTTGGCATGAATGTCCGGCGTTTCGGCCCGGTAGACGCCGAGCAGGCCGTCCCAGTATTCGGCGAGTTCGTCGAACGCCTTGTCGACGATGGCGGGATCCAGATAGCGGGCGATGATCGGGCTCACACGCGCCTTGTTGATCGTCTGGGTACCGGGCGGATCGAATTTCTCCCCGTCCGGGTTCTCGGAATAGCCGAGCACGAAAACGATCTGTCTGGTTTCGCCCGGTTTCAGGCGGAGCATGACGTGATGCGAGCCCATCGGCGCCCAGCCATGGGCGATCGAATTGGTCGATTCGCCGCTTTCCACCGCCAGTGGCCGGTCCCATCCGCGCCAGGGGCCGAGGAAGGCGTCGCGCTGGGTGTCGAAACCGGCAAGCGGTTCGGAACAGGCAAAGAAGGCGAAGTGATTGCGCCGCTCGCGATATTCGGTCTTGTGGAAGATGACGCTGCCCTCGACCTCGACCTCGCCGATATTGAGGTTGCGCTGGAAATTGCTGGCGTCGTCCAGGGCTTCCCACAGGGCGAATTCGACCGAGGAGAAGACCGAGAGTTCCGTCTCGGTCAGGCGTTCGTTCCTTACCGTGAGCTGCCAGATTTCGAGATTTTGCCCGAGGGGCACGAAATAGCGGGTGCTGGCGGCGATGCCGGCTTTTGTCGCCGAGATGGTCGAATAGCCCATGCCGTGGCGGCATTCGTAGGAATCGAGCGCGGATTGCGTCGGCATCCAGGAAGGCGACCAGTATTCGCCGGTTTCGGCATCGCGCAGATAGAGGTAGCGGCCGCCGAAATCCATCGGCACATTGTTGTAGCGGCCACGGGTCAGGCGTCTGAGGCGCGCGTCGCGATAATAGGAATAGCCGCCGCCGGTGGCGCTGAGGATGCCAAAATAGTCCTCCGAGCCGATATAGTTGATCCAGGGCAGCGGTGTGTCCGGCCGGGTGATCACATATTCGCGGGCTTCATCATCAAAATGGCCGTATTTCATTGTTTTCCTGCCTATCTGGGCGGCACGCCCCGACGAAACCGCCGGGATTTTCAGGAGCACTACGCGGTCCGTCGCAGGGCGTTGCCACGCCGCGCGGCTTGACCGCATCTGACGGAGGTATCCGACACCATCCGGATGTTCTGGTTTTGCCTCTCCCGAACCTCGCCAATCCCGCGTTTCACGCCTTGCCGGCGCATTCGGACGAGAAGCCCTGGCCCGAAACGACGGCGCCTGTACGCCTCCCCATGGCCGTTCAGATCGCCGTTTCCAGCCAAGGCCGAAGGCAGTCTACACTCGATGTAATCGATTTCAAAGAGCAGAATCCGGCAGAAATGCCGCATTGGTGACCGCATTGCATATCAGGCGGTTTCAGCGAAGCGATATGGCGACCGTGACGTCGGAAAGCAAAAGCCCGCTTGCGACACCATCGTGAACGACGACGGCGCTCAACCGCACAATACGCACCCGCCATACATGTTTCTGCGGCGTATTGCGGTCGGCAACGACGCTTTCAAGGCGGTGGCGAGCATGATGGATGTCCCAGTTCCCATGCACCGAACTCACATGCTGTCAGGAAAAAGGGAAACCTCAATCCGGTCTCTTCGGTCTCGGGCGTTCCACCAGAGCAAAATGCGTTCTGACGGAATCTGAACGCATGCCCTAAGTTATTGAGTGGTCGCGTTCTCGAACCGGCGAACCGCTATCCCCTTCGCCTGAAAACGCTCTAGAAGCGCGCGTTGAACGGCTTCATCTGCTCGTAAAGGGCGCGGTAGTGGCCATAGCCCTCGTCATAATGCCCGCGCCTTTCGGCGTTCGGCGCGAAATCACGATCATAGCGCACCAGTTGCCGCACCGCCGGCAGCATTGCAGAAAAGGCGCCGCTGCCGACACCGGCAAGAATGGCGGCGCCGAGCGCGGCGGCGGCCGGCACGGCGGTGCGCCTGAGCCGCATGCCAAGGATGTCGGCACGGATCTGGCACCAGACGTCCGAACGGGCGCCGCCGCCGCCGATGCTGACGGTCTCGATCGTCATGTCCGCCGAATTCTGCAGCGCCTCGAAGGCCCAGCGCACCGAATAGCCGACGCCCTCCATGACGGCCTTGGCGAGCTCGGCCGGGCCGGTATTGCCGTCGAGCCGGGCGAAACTGCCGCGCGAAGAGGCGTCCCAGATCGGCGCCCGCTCGCCACTCAGATGTGGCAGGAACAGGGGCACCGGCGCATCTTCGGGCAGGTCCGCGACCAGCGCCGAGAGCTCCGCCGGCGTCTGTCCGAGCAGATCGGCCGCCCAGGACAGTGACGCACCGCCCGACTGGGTCGGGGCCGCGTGCATGCGGATGCCGTCATAGGGCGGGAACAGGATGACCCCCGGCGTCGGCACGACCTTTGGCGAAACGATGCCCGGGATTTCGCTTGTTCCGGACTGGTACATGGCATCGCCGTTTTCGAGCACGCCACAGCCGAACATGCCGGCCCAGGCATCCATCGCCCCGACGACGACCGGCACGCCGGCAAAAGGCAGTCCCGGCCGGACCCGCCCGACGACATGATGGAAGGCAAAAAGCGGCGGCAGCCGTTGCGCCGCGCCGGGCACCAGATCGATGAGGGGCACGACATAATTGCCGCTACTGTCAACCAGGCCGACCGCCGCCACCGGGTCGCTGGCGATCTCTCCGGTCAATCGAAAGGCGACATAGTCCTTGGGCAGGAGCACGTGCCGGGTCCGGGCCCAGTTCTCCGGTTCGGTGCGCCCGATGAAACCCATGCGCGAAAGGGCGTGGCTGGCATCGATCGGCACCGGGCCGCCGAACCAGTCCGTCTTCTGGGCGTCCGTCACCATGGCGTCGAGCCGGGCGGCGTCGGCGGCGGCGCGCGTGTCCTGCCAGGTGATGGCCGGCCTGACCGGCCGGCCGGCGCCGTCGATGAAGACATGGGTATTGACCTGGGAGCAAAGCCCGATGCCGGCCAGGTTCGAAAGATCGGCCATATCGGCGAACCGGCCGAGGGCGAGACGGACGCTTTGCATCCAGTCGCCCGGCGCCTGTTCCGCCTTGCCGGGACCGGACCGGTCCATGGCGTGCGGCCGCGCAAAGGACGAAAGCTCGTTGCCCCTCTCGTCGATCAGCGTCGCCTTGGTGGCGGTGGTGCCGATATCGATGCCGATCAGAGTGAATGCCACGCCCGTTCCTCCTCATTGCCCCTTGCCGATCCGTCGGCGGGCCATATAGTGCCTTCGGGCAAAAGGAAAACAACCGTCGGCAGCGCGTTTGACGGCGGGAATTCAACAGGAGGGCAATCCGTTGCTGCAAAAGACCAAGCTTATTGTGTCCGGCCTCACACTGGCCGTCGCCACCCTTGCCGCCGGCGCCGCCATGGCGGCGGAAAAGATCGCCATCGTCACGCCTTACATGGCGCAGCCCGGCACGCAGTTCTATGTCGAGGCCTTCGAGGCCGTCGCCGCCGACAAGGGCTGGGACGTCAACGTCATCGACACCGCCGGCGACGTGGCCGCAGTGATTTCCCGCATCGAGGACATGGTCAACCAGAATGTCGACGCCATCGTCATCAATGTCGATCCGGCCCAGGTCGTGGCCGGCCTCGAGGTCGCCAAGCAGGCGGGCATTCCGGTGTTCGGCATGGATGCCGGCGCCGATCCGCTGCTGGTGACCAACGTCACCAGCAATGGCTACGCCATGGCGGCCGAGACCTCGACCTATGTCGCCGACCGCATCAACGGCCAGGGCAATGTCGTGATGTTCGTCTTCGACGCCTTCCCGCCGGTGCAGGTGCGCGGCGTCATCGCCGACGCCGTTTTCGGCAATTATCCCGACATCACGGTGCTTGATCGCGTCACCCCCGACGTCTCCGACGGTGGCATCGCCGACAGCCGTGCCAAGATGGAGGCGATCCTTTCGGCCAATCCCGAGCCCGGTTCCATCAAGGCCGTGTGGGCCGCCTGGGACCAGCCGGCCCTCGGCGCGCTGCAGGCCATCGAGGCGGCCGGCCGTGAGGGCGAAGGCATCGTCATCACCGGCATCGACGCCAATCCGCAGGCCCGCGAGGCCATCGCCGCCGGCGGCAATTTCGAGGCATCGGTGGCACAGGACTTCAAGGGCATCGGCGCCGCAACCGCCGAAGCCGTCGCCCGCGTGCTCGCCGGCGAGGAAATCCGCCAGTCGGTCATCTACGTGCCGACCAAGCTGATCACCGCCGCCAACGCCGGCAACTAGCCACGCGGCAAACCAACCGAAAGGGGGAGCCCAACGCGGCTCCTCCCCATCCGCCATGACCTCTCGAAACCCCCTGTTGTCGGCGACCGGCATCGCCAAGGCCTATACGGGCATCCCGGTGCTCGCAGGCGCCGATCTCGTCGTCGCACCGGGCGAGATCCACGCGCTTCTGGGGGAAAACGGCGCCGGCAAGTCGACCCTGATCAAGATCATCGCCGGCGTGGTGGCGCCGGATGCGGCCGCCATCGCCATCAACGGCAAGCCGGTGAGCATCGACAGCGCCGCGGCGGCCTACCGGCTCGGCCTGAGGTTCATCCATCAGGAGTTCAACGTCGTTCCATCCCTGTCGGTGGCCGAGAACATCCATCTGAGCCGCGCCTATCCGCGACGTCTGGGCGCGTTCGTCGACTGGCGCCGCCTCAACGAAAACGCCCATCGCGCCCTCATCCGCCTCGGCATCGATCATATCGATCCGCGCAGGAAGCTCGGCGAACTGGCGCTCGGCGACCAGATGCTGGTGCGCATCTCGGCGGCGCTGTTCGACGATGCCAGGCTCTATGTCATGGACGAGCCGACCGCCGCCCTGACCCGCGACGAAAGCGAGCGGCTGTTCCGCGTCCTCAGGGAAATCCGCGCGACCGGCCGCTCCGTCCTTTACGTCTCGCACCGGCTCGACGAGATCATGGCCCTTTGCGACCGCGCCACCGTGTTGCGCGACGGCCGCTCCATCGACAGCGGCCTTCTGGCCGACATCACCCACGACGATCTCGTCGCCCTGATGATCGGCCGCAAGGTCGAGGGCGCCTATCCCGAACCCCTGGCGCCGCCGCGCGACACCGAAGCCTTTGCCGCGACGGCACTTGCGGCATCAGGGCTCGGCCCGCTCGACCTTTCCGTTCGCGAGGGCGAGATCCTCGGCGTCGCCGGGCTTTCGGGATCGGGTCAGGAGGAACTGGTCCGCATCCTTTTCGGCGACATGCGCCCGACCGGCGGCGCGATGCGCCTCAAGGGCGAACCCTATCTGCCTTCCGGACCGGGCGCCGCCTGGCAGCGCGGCGTTGCCTATGTGCCGCGCGAACGCCGGGCCCAGGGGCTGGTCATGAACCGACCCGTGTTCGAAAACATCACCTTCGCCCATCTCGCGCGCCAGAGTCTTGGCGGCATCTGGCTGACCCCCCGCCGCGAGAAGCGCTTCGCCACCGAGATCGGCGACCGCATGCGCCTCAAATCGGTCGGCCCGGTCCAGACCGTTCTCGAACTGAGCGGCGGCAACCAGCAAAAGGTCGTGTTCGGCCGCGCCCTTGGCGGCGCCCCCGAGCTGCTTCTGCTCGAGGAGCCGACGCGCGGCGTCGATGTCGGCGCCAAATTCGACATCTACGCCATCCTGCGCGAGCTGAGCGCCGCCGGTACCGCCGTGATCCTGGTTTCCTCCGACCTGCCCGAACTCATCGGCATGAGCGAGCGTATCGCCGTCATGCGTCATGGACGCATCGCGGCGCTCGTCGGCACCGAAGGTCTCGGGGAGGACGAGCTCATCAATCTTTCCTACGGCCGGGCTTCCGGCGCCATGGTGGCCTGACAATGCAGTTCTTCATCCGCCGCTACGGCACGCTTATCGGTTTTGTCGCCATCATCGTCTTCTTCACGCTCATGCTGCCCACGACCTTCCCGACGGCGCGCAACTGGCTCAACATCACCCAGCAGGTGTCGATGCTGATGGTGGTCGCGGCCGGCATGACCATCGTCATGGTCATGGGCGATTTCGATCTGAGCGTGGGGTCGATGGCGAGCCTTGCCGGCATCGCCGCGGCGCTGATGATGGTTGCTGGCCTGCCAGTGCCGGCCGCCGTCGCCGTGGCGCTTGTCGTCGGCGTCGTCGGCGGCGTCTTCAACGGCCTGATGGTCAGCTATGTCGGCATCCTGCCTTTCATCGCGACGCTGGCGACCATGACCATGTTTTCCGGCATCGCCTTCGTCATGAGCGGCGGGCGGACGATTTCCGGACGCGCCATCCCTTCCGAATTCGGCAATTTCGCCCGTGGCGGCATTTCCCTGGGCGAATGGGGCGGGGTTGCGGTGCATCTGCCCAATCTGTCGATCCTCGCCCTCGTCGTCGTCATCGCCGTGTGGATCCTCATGGAGCAGACGGTCTTCGGGCGGCGGCTCTATGCCATCGGCGGCAATTCCGAGGCGGCGCATCTGAGCGGCATCGCCGTCAGGCGTCTGCGGCTCGTCGCCTTCGCCCTGACCGGCTTTGCCGCGGCGGCCGGGGGTCTGATGTATGCGAGCCGGGTGGCTTCGGCCAACCCCGTCCAGGGCAGCGGGCTGATGCTCAACGCCATTGCCGCCGTCTTTCTCGGCACCACGATGAGCCGGCATGGCGAACCGCGCATTCTGGCGACGGTGGTCGGCGTCCTGGTCCTCGGCGTGCTTGACAACGGCCTCACCCAGATGAGTGTAGATTCCTATGTCCGCCAGATCCTGGTCGGCGGGCTCATCCTTCTTGCCGTCGCGGCGAGTTCACTGTCGCAGGGACGGCGCTGAAGCTACGGAAGGGACGGGATCATGACGCGCAAATTCGAGGGGCTGGACGGCGGGCTGACCAATTACGGCGACCGCGATTTCGCCCGCTTTCTGAGGCGCTCCTTCGCCAAGTCGATGGGCTATTCCGACGCGGCGCTCGATAGGCCCATCGTCGGCATCGCCTATACCGAAAGCGGCTTCAACAACTGCCACCGTCATTTCCCCGACCTTTTGGAGGCGGTCAAGCGCGGCGTGATGGCAGAAGGGGCCCTGCCCGTCGTCTTTCCGACCATTTCGCTCGGCGAGGTCTTCCTCAATCCCACCTCCATGGTGTTCCGCAACCTCATGGCCATGGATGTCGAGGAAATGATCCGGGCCCAGCCGATGGATTCGGTCGTTCTGATGGGCGGCTGCGACAAGACCGTGCCGGCCCTGCTGATGGGCGCCGCCTCGGCGGGCAAGCCCGCCGTCCTGCTCGTCGGCGGCCCGATGATGACCGGCCGGCACAAGGGCGAGCGCCTGGGTGCCTGCACCGATTGCCGGCGCTTCTGGGCACAGTATCGCGGTGGCGGCATCGACGAGGCGGAAATCGACCTCATCGAAGGCCGGCTTGCCGTGACTGCCGGCACCTGTGCCGTCATGGGTACGGCGAGCACCATGGCCCTGATCGGCGAGGCGCTCGGCATGGCCCTGCCGCAAAGCGCCACCATCCCCGCCGTCCATGCCGACCGGCTGCGCGTCGCCGAACAAACCGGTGCGCGCGCCGCACGGATGATCGGCACCGACCGCACGCCGCAAAACGTCATGACCGGCGCGGCAATCGAGAACGCCTTGCGGGTGCTTCTTGCCGTTTCCGGCTCGACCAACGCCCTCATCCACCTGACGGCCATCGCCGGCCGGCTCGGCATCGCGGTCGACCTCGACCAGTTCAACCGCCTGTCCGAAGAGACGCCGACCCTGGTCAACCTCAAGCCGGTCGGTTCCGGCTACATGGAAGACCTGTTCACCGCCGGCGGACTCGAGGGCGTGTTGCGGGCCCTTGCCCCGAAGCTTCATCTCGACACCGTCGACGTCACGGGCGAAACCCTCGGCGCGCGCCTCGAAAAACCGCTTATCGACGAAATCGATCACGCCTATATCCGCACCGCCCAGAATCCCGTCGACTCCCAGGGCGGATTGATTGCCCTTCATGGCACGCTGGCACCCGAAGGGGCCCTGTTGAAGCGCGCCGCCGCGACACCGGAACTGCTCGAACACGAGGGGCGCGCCGTCGTCTTTTCCTCGCTCGAGGATCTGGCCAGCCGCATCGACGACCCCGAACTCGACGTCGCCGCCGACGATATCCTCGTTTTGCAGCATGCCGGCCCGAAAAGCCCTGCGGGCATGCCCGAGGCCGGTTACCTGCCCATTCCGAAAAAACTCGCCCGTCAAGGCGTCAAGGACATGGTGCGGATTTCCGACGCCCGCATGAGCGGCACCGCCTTCGGCACCATCGTCCTGCATGTCACGCCCGAAGCCGTTGACGGCGGGCCGCTGGCCCTCGTCCGCTCCGGCGACCGCATCCGCCTGTCGGCAGCGCAAAAGCGCATAGACCTCATGGTCGACGAACAGGAGCTGGAGGCGCGGCGCAAGAGCTTCGTGCCGCCGCAAGAAGCGCCGACGCGCGGCTATCTGAGGCTCTATCGCGAGCGCGTTCTGCCCGCGACCAGGGGGTGCGACTTCGACTTCCTGACGGCGCGCGGCGGCTGAAGCCGTCATTCCGGGAGAACCATGGCCGCCGTCATTGCGAGCGTCCGCCCCGCGACGGGAAGGCTCGAAATGCGGCATCAAGGACTACGCCGAAATCAAATATCTCTGCCTCGGCGGTCAGACATCTTCAGGCTTTGACAGAAGCGGCTTGACCGCCGCCTGGACCTCTTTTCCACGGGAGAGGTGAATGAGGCACCCGCCTCCATGAAAACATGAAACGCTCCAGCCGTCGTATCGAACAACAATTTGGGGTGCAGGCGCGCCTAGAGCGGCGCGCGTTCAAGTTGAATCGCTTCGTCGCGCTAGCCGAGATAGCCGGTCGTTCTGGCGGGTCCGCTCCTACGCCAGCGGCTCGACCCGCTGCTCGGAAGAATCGAAGAAGTGCATTTCGGCGCGATTGAAACCGACGGTCACGGCGTCTCCCGGCGTCGGTTCCACTTCGCTGTTGCCGTGCAGGAGCAGCGACGCCCCGGATGGCGTTTCGATGTGGACGAGCATTTCGCTGCCCAGATACTCCACTAGCTGGATCGTGCCCGTCGTGGTGATTTCGCCTTCGCCGATGCGCATGGCGGCCGGACGGACGCAGATGGTGAAATCCGGGTCCCTGGTGGCGAGTGCTGGCAGTTCGATGACACCGAAATCGGCCAGCGTGGCCCTGGCTCCGCCACTCCGATGATCGAGCTTCGCCTTCATCATGTTGATCTTGGGCGAACCGATGAACCCGGCGACGAAAAGATTGGCCGGACGCTTGTAGAGTTCCTGCGGCCGTCCGACCTGCTCGATGACGCCGTCGCGCAGGACCACGATGCGGCTGGCGAGCGTCATGGCCTCGACCTGGTCGTGGGTGACGTAGATCATCGTGGTGCTGAGGCGCTTGTAGAGCGAGGCGAGTTCGACCCGCATCTGCACCCGCAATTCGGCGTCGAGATTGGAAAGTGGCTCGTCGAACAGGAACAGGCGCGGTTCCCTGACGATCGAGCGGCCGATGGCGACGCGCTGCTTCTGGCCGCCGGAAAGCTGGCGCGGCTTGCGGCCGAGCAGTTCCTCGATCTGCAGGATGCGGGCGGCATTGAGCACGCGCTCCTCGATCTCGGCCTTGCTCATCTTGGTGTTTTGCAGGCCGAAGGCGAGGTTCTTCTTGACCGACATGTGCGGGTAAAGCGCGTAGGACTGGAAGACCATCGAGAGTTCGCGCCTGGAGGGCGCCAGGTCGTTGACGATCCTGTCGCCGATGGCGATCGTGCCTTCGGTGATTTCTTCCAGTCCGGCGATCATCCTCAAAAGCGTCGATTTCCCGCAGCCGGACGGGCCGACCAGCACCAGGAACTCGCCGTCGATCACATCGAGATTGAGCCCGGTGATGACCTCGACCGCGCCATAACTCTTGCCGACATTGCGAAGGGTCAAACCCGCCATCGATACGATCCTATTTCACACTCGGGCCGACTTGCCGTCATGGCGTCGCCCCGGCACCGCTTTTTTCTAGTTGTCGCGTGTCCGAACCGGAAAACCGGTACCCACTTTTCCTGGACACGCTCCTACTTCATGCCCGACGTGGCGATGCCGCGCACGATCAGTTTCTGGAAGAGTACGAAAAAGAGCACCACCGGCACCAGCGACAACACCGACATGGCGAACATCTGGCCATAGGCGGACGTGCCGTCGGACGCCAGGAACAGCCTCAGGGCCAGCGGCACGGTGTAGCTCTTGATGTCGTTGAGATAGATGAGCGGGGGCAGGAAGTCTTCCCACACCCAGATGAACGAGAAGATCGCCGCCGTGGCCATGGCCGGCAACGACAGCGGCAGGATGATGATCCAGTAGATCTTGTAGACCGAATAGCCGTCGATCATCGCCGCCTCGTCGAGCTCGCGCGGCAGCTGGCGGAAGAACTGCACCATCAGGAAGATGAAGAAGGCGTCCGAGGCGAGGAATTTGGGTACGATCAGCGGCAGATAGGTGTCGATCCATCCGAGGTTCAGGAACAGCACATATTGCGGGATGAGGACGACGTGATAGGGGATCATCAGGGTCATCATCATCAGGGCGAAGAAGAAATTGCGCCCGGTGAACTGCAGGCGCGCGAAGGCGTAGGCGGCGAACGAACAGGACAACAGATTGCCGATCACCGACAGCACGGTGACGATCAGGGAGTTCCTGAAAAAGGTCGTGAACGAGATCGGCAGCCCTTCCCAGCCTCCGGTGTAGTTGGACCACACGAACTCGGAGGGCCACAGATTGAGCGTCGAAAAGATCTCGTTTTCCGGCTTGAACGACGCCGAGACCAGCCAGATCAGCGGATAGATCATGATCAGCGACACGACGATGAGGAAAACGTGCTTCATCAGCCGCATGTTGCGGGCGCGTTTTTCGCGGGCGATGCGCATCCGATGGGCGACCGCCGCGGCTTCTTCCATTTCGCGGGTGAGCTCGGGACTAGTCGCGTTCATTTTCGTAATGCACCCAGTATTTCGAGCTGAGGAACGCAAGGGCGGTGAAGAACGCGATGATCACCAGCAGCACCCACGCCAGCGCCGAAGCATAGCCCATGCGGAAGAATTTGAAGGCCTCGTTGAACAGGAACATGGTGTAGACCAGAAGACTGTCGGACGGTGCGCCGTTGCCGTTCGAGATGATGAAGGCCGGCGAAAAGATCTTGAAGGAATCGATGGTCTGCAACACGAGATTGAAGAAGATCACTGGCGCCAGAAGCGGCAGGGTGATGCGGGTGAACTGGCGCCATTTCGGCGTGCCGTCGATTTCGGCCGCCTCGTAGAGGTCGCGCGGAATGCCGCGTAAACCGGCGAGAAAGATCAGCATGGGCGCGCCGAACTGCCATATGGCGAGAACGACCAGGGTATAAAGCGCGGTGTGCGGATCGGAGATCCAGCTCGGCCCTTCAAAGCCAACGAGCGCCAGCACCTTGTTGACGACGCCGTCGGCGAGAAAAAGCTGACGCCACAATATGGCGATGGCGATCGAGGCGCCCAGAAGCGAGGGCAGATAGAAGATCGCCCGGTAAAAACTGATCGTGCGCAAACCCTTGTCCAGCAGCATGGCGACCGCGAGCGCCATGATCAGCCGTGCCGGCACGGCCATGGCGACATAGGAGAAGGTGACCTCGAGCGACTTCCAGAAGCGCCGGTCGCGGGTGAACATGTAGATGTAGTTGTCCGGACCCACCCAGCGCGGATCGGCCACCATGTCGTAGCGGGTGAAGGACAACAGCAGCGAAGCGAGGATCGGGCCGAGCGCCAGACAGAAGAACCCGATGAGCCAGGGTGTCAGGAAGATGTAGCCCGGCGCGCTGCGCGCGAGGAATCGTTTCATGTTCCTCTCTTATCGCTTGCATTCCCGCCCCGTTGCCGGGGCGGGAGCCTTTCTTGTGTGACGGCCAAGCGCCTACATGGCGCGTTGGAGGATATCGGTGCCGGTCTGGACGAATTCCTCGGCCGCTTCCTTGATGCCCTTGTTGCCCAGAACCACGTCGGTGCCGATGCGCATATAGGCGTCGCGGACTTCGTTGTGGCCCTTGGGCGAGGGCAGCGGCAGGGCGCCGACCTTGTCCTGGATGGCGTCGAAATAGGCCACCGAAACCTTTTCGGGCGGCGTGAAGTTGGGCGCGAGCGCGGCGCGGACCAGCGGGTTGGCCGGAATGCCGCGTTCGAGGCCGAGAATGGCGGTCTCCTCAGGATCGTTGACCCAGTCGCTCATATACATGACCGCCGCCTCGATATCCTTGGCGTCGCGGGTCAGCGACATGAACATCGACGGCTTGATGAACTGGCCCGGCTTGCCGCCCGGCGTCCACGGGATCATGCCGGCCGCGACCGGATCCTTCATCAGGGCCTGCAGGCCGACGATCTGGTTGGACCAGAACATCGACATCGCCGTCTCGCCCTTGATCATGCCGCCTTCGGCGAACGGGGCGTCGAGAATGACCGTCTTGTCCTTGGAGCGGACCAGATCGGCCTGGCGCAGCAGATCCCAATAGGTCCAGTAGTCGGTGACGTCCTCGACGGTGAAGCCGAGCGTGCCGTCCGCGTTGTAAAAGCCCCGACCGTGCTGGCGGGACCACACTTCCTGGCACTCGGTGACGAGCGACAGGTCGTCCGATCCCTTGACGCCGGTCTTTGTGGTGATCTGTTCACAGGCCTTGGCATAATCGTCCCAGGTCCAGTTGATCAGGTCGGCATTGACGCCGGCTTCCTCGAGCAGGCGCGCATTGACCGGCATGACCTGGCTGTTCGAGCCGATATTGAGGGCATAGAGCTTGCCATCGACATAGCCGCCCGAAAGCGGGCCCTTGTCGAAATGGGAAAGATCGAGCCCTTTGCCGATATATTCGTCGAGCGCGCGAAGGGCGCCGCGGCGGGAATATTCGAACAGCAGCGAATAGTCCATCTGCACCAGATCGGCCATGTTGCGGCCGGCCGTCTGGGTCGCCATCTTGGTCCAGTAATCGCCCCAGCCGACGGTCTCGCCGGACACGGCGAAGTCGGGATGGTGCTTCTGGAAGTCGACGATGACGGCGAATGTGCGCTTGTCGCGCTCGGGATTGCCCCACCAGAAATGACGGATGGAACGGTCGGCCGCCAGGGCCGGCATGGCCGGGAGCGTTGCGACGGCTGCCGCGGTGCCCATACCGGCCAGAACTGTACGACGTGAAACTTTATGCATGATCTTCCTCCTCCGTGAGATCACTCACCTTGTCAGTGGATACTTCCAGGTTTTCTGCGCCCTGTCCTCTCAGATATAGCTGCGCAAAAGCTCGGTCAGGCAGAGCACGGCCATCGTCTGCCCGTAGGGCATGGGTGTCAGGCGTATCTGCCGGTAGAATTCGAGGTCGTTGCCGATCGGGGTGCCGGTCGAGACCTGCTTGAGTTCGCCGTCCTCGCTGAT
>CAZKTH010000024.1:19696-19916 GCA_964555575.1 uncultured Devosiaceae bacterium
TTCGGCGTCGAGATAGCGCTTACGGACGCCCTTCATCAGCCCGTAGGCGAAGCCTGCCGTGGCGGAGGCCTCGAGATAGCCTGTCGGATCGTTTATTACCGTGTGCCAGAGACCGGTCTCGGTCTGGTACTGCTTGAGGGCGGCGGCCTGGCGGCCGAGGGCCGAGATGAGGTGGCGCCGGATCGGATCCTTGTCCTCAAGGCCGGTCATCTCGAGAAAA
>CAZKTH010000025.1:0-19503 GCA_964555575.1 uncultured Devosiaceae bacterium
GACAACAATAGCATAGAGCGACGAAGCGATCCAACCTGAAGGCGCGCCGCTCTAGCCAATTGCCGCGTCGCATCTATGCTCCGCTCAAGCATCGGTGCGATGTCTTCGAATGGCAGATTGAACCTGTCGTGGAGATCAAAGGCGATGCGCTCGGCAGGCGACAATGTGTCGAGCACGACGAGCAATGCCGGCCCCACCGACTCGGCGAGATGCATCTTGGCATCGCGCGTGACCACAGGATCCTCCGTGCCGATGATCGGGTCGGGAATGCGGATACCGTATTGCCTCTCGTTCCGTGTCCTTTGTGCCCGAAGGATGTTGAGACATACGCGCTGACGGGGAACACTTTCGTACGATGCTCCGGATTCCGCAGTCATGAGTCTGTCGACTCCATGCCAAACAAACGTTTGTGGACTCAGTCGCCGGCTTGGGACGAATCATGATGCTCCTTGCTCATTATCCGAGTCAGGAACGCGGCGTTGCGCCGGGACAGGACCAATGGACTTTCCGTCGCGTTTGTTGAGAAATCCTGCTCAACGACGACCGGACCGGCAAAGCTGTGTTCTTGCAGAAGATGAATCACAGCAGGGATATCGACCACACCGTCGGGCAGGGGGCACATGACACCTTCATCGAACGAGACCTGGGGATCGAGAATGCCGTCGAGTACACGCTGGCGAACCGCGCCGTCGATACTCTTAAGATGCATGTAGGCGATCCGGTCCCAGACCTTTGTCATATAGGCCAGTGGATCCTGTCCCCAGAAGGCGTGATGGCCGGTATCGAAACACAGGGCGATTTCGCTGTCCTGCAACAGCCTGTCGATCTGATCCTCGAACTCGACCGCGGTCAGCACATGCGGATGGAAGCTGAAGGAGATGCCGTACTCGTCGAGAAGGAGCCTGCGTCCATCCTCGAGCATCCGGATCATGCCGCGCCATTGTTCGGGATCGAGACGATGGTCGGAGCCGTCCATGACGACATAATGCGTCGCGCCGAGGCTTCTGAGCAGATTGCCGGCCGTCCCGAGATGTCTCAGCAGGGCCGGACCGCTTTGCGGATCCGAGAAGGCATGAACGTGCACGCCGCCGACAAGATGAAGTCCTCGGCTTGCAAGCGCGTCGGACAAAACGGAAGGCTCGGTCGGCAGGAAACCGTAGGGTCCCAGTTCGGTGCCCCGATATCCGGCTTCGGCGACTTCATCGAGATATTGATCCGGTGTGACCCTCGGATTGTCGGGGTAGAAAATACCCCAGGAAACAGGCGCGTTACTTATCAGCATCGGCTCGCTCCAGTTTATTGAACCAGATGGGATTGGACAGGGCCCGGCGCAACGGCTGGGTTTCGAGCAGGTCCTGTGTCAGATCGAAGGGCAGGGGGCCTGGCTTGAAGGCGGCGCGCAAGTCCGCCATCAAGGCCGGCCGGCTGGCCTTGGCAATGATCTCGCAACGCACGAAACGGGCTGGCCTACCAGGTGCGGTCAGCGTCTGATCATCGGCCGTGATCGGCATGCGATCGATCTCGCCGGTGGCGTCGATCCAGACCAGTAGGTCGCCGTTGGCACCCTTCACCCGGGTGGTGATCTCCCTTGCCGGTCCCTTAAGGAACGAGCCCATCGGCGCGCCGTCGGCGGTCAGTTCCAGATGCGGCCCGGTGGGGCTCTCCGTGATATAGCCGCGTCCTGCCTTCATGGCGGCGAGAACATCCCGCTCGGAAAGCCGGTCGAGCCACAACACTGTTGTCGGGCGGGCAAGGACAAGCGGTCCTTCGGGCCGGAGCTCGGGTGGCTGGTGATAGTCGGATCCTCCGATCGCCGAAATCCGTCGTCCGGCAACCAGCCGCTCCTGATAGCGGGCGAGCGATATCCAGTTCCAGGCCATCCAGGTCGACTGCCAGACTTCCATGCAGTCCATGTCGGGAAGTTCGTAGTCCCAGGGGATGTCCGGCTTGTCGTGGTTGACCGACAGGAGCCCGCCATGGGCATGGGCCAGCCGCGCCACGACATGGGCGTCCGCCGGCCGCCGCATGCGGAAATCGATCCAGTCATCGACCCCGAAGACGTTGCAGTGACCGTTGGCCGTGGTCACCTCCATGCCGCGCACGAAGACCAGATCCGGGGAGGATTTGACGTCGAAATAGCGGCGCTGGGAAATGGTGTTGTGATCGGCGACGGCCAGGAAGTCGAGTCCAGCCTGACGGGCGGCCGCATGAAGAGTCTCCGGACTGCCACGGGCATCCGAATGATAGGTGTGACAGTGCAGGTCGCCCCTGTACCAGCCCGGCTCCTCGCGGACCGCATCCGCCTTTTTCGGTCGGGAGGCAAGGGCGCGCGGCGCGGTGTCGAGGGTGATGGTGACGAAGACGTCCGTTCCTTCTTCGGGAACCTTGTAGAGTCCGAGGATGACCTGCCAGTCGCCCGACGGCATGTCTCCTGGCAAATAGCCTGGCGTCGCGTCGTCCAGGGCGACGAAGAACCTGTCGCGCGCGCCGCCGCTCCATCCCCGAAATCCCCCGGCGCTGGGGAAGGCACCGAGCCGGGGATCGCCACAGCCCAGATCGATGATGCAGTCCTCGGACTTGTGATAGTCGAGAACCACGTCGATCCGCGTCGTTCCCGAGGGCACGGCGACGGGGATATTGGCGTAGGGGTCGCGGGCCTGGTCGGCGCGCGTCAGGTGCCGCCTGATCGTGAGCCCGGTCATTGGAACGTGGGCTCGTCATCGAAGGGCAAGCGGATACCGTCGGGACCGAACAGGTGCACATGGGAGATGTCGAAGCCGAGGAAAACAGTACTGTCGAGCCTCAATACCTCGTCGGTGAAGATGCGCGCAGTCAACCGCTCGGCATCGTCGCGTTCAAGCGTGACCAGGGCTTCGGGCCCCATGTTCTCGTTGGCAAAGAGCTTGCCGGTGAGGGCGTTTTCGGCGCTGTTGCCGGCAATGCCGAGATGTTCGGGACGGACGCCGAGGGTCAGCTTGCCGTTTCCGTCCAGAGCCTTGGCGGCAGCCCTGGAAACCGGCAGTGACGCAATCGTCAGACCATCGGCCCGACACACCAGTCTGCCGTCGATGATTGCAGCCTCGACCGGCAACAGGTTCATCGGCGGGTTGCCGACGAAGTTGGCGACAAAGGTGGTGGCGGGGCGATGGTAGACCTCGAGTGGCGGTGCATACTGCACGATCCGGCCCGCATCCATGACCGCGACATGGGTCGCCAGCGCCATGGCTTCGGCCTGATCGTGGGTGACGTAGATCGCGGTCATGCCCATGTCGCGCTGCAGATGGTTGAGAAAACCGCGCGCCTCGAGCCTTAGCTTGGCATCGAGATTGGAGAGCGGTTCGTCGAACAAATAGACATCGGACGGATAGACCAGGGCGCGGGCGAGCGAGGTGCGCTGCTGCTGGCCGCCGGAAATCTGCGACGGCATACGCTCCATCAGATGCCCGATCTTGAGGATGTCGGCCACCTCGCGGGCACGGGCGTGACGGTCGGCCTCCTTCTCCCCGCGTACCTTGAGCGGATAGGCGATATTGTCGGCGAGGTTCATGTGCGGATAAAGCGCATAGTCCTGAAACACCATGGAAATCCCGCGCTCCCGCGGGTGCAGGGTGGTGACGTCCCTGTCGCCGATCAGGACCCGCCCGGAGGTGGGGGTTTCAAGCCCGGCAATCATTCTCAGGCTCGTGGTCTTGCCGCAGCCGGAAGGGCCGAGCAGGCAGACGAATTCTCCGTCCTGGACTTCGAAATTGGCATTGGCGACGGCGGTGAAGCTGCCGAAGCTCTTCGTTATGTTTTCAAATAGGACTGTTGCCATTTCGAACCTGGACCCTAGGCCTTGATGCCGCCGAAGAACCGGAAGCCGAATTTCCAGCTCACGAACAGATAGAGGATGATCACGGGGAGCGAGTAGAGCAGCGCATAGGCCGCCAGAAGCGTCACGATCGGCGTGCCGGCTTCCGAATAGAAGGAGTAGATGGCAACCGAGGCGGGCATCTTGTCGCTCGAACGCAGGAGGATGAAGGGGATCAGGAAGCTTCCCCAGATGTTGACGAAGCCCCAGACGACGATGACGACGATCCCCGGACGGATGACGGGCAGGGCAACGTCGAAGAAGGCCTGTACCGGGGAGGCACCCGCTACCATGGCGCTTTCCTCGTAGCTCTTGGGGATGCCGTCGATGAAATCCCTGAGGATGAACATGGCGGTGGGCAGAAGCCCGCCGGCAAACACCAGGATGACCGACAGCTGGGTATCGATCAGATGCAGGGAGGTGATGATCAAAAAGATCGGCACCATGGCTGCCGAGCCGGATACCACCGAGGAAAACAGCAGCAGCACATAGGTGATGGCGCGCTTGCCAGGGATCGGCGAGCGCGACAGGGCGTAGGAGGCAAGCGTCGCCCCCAGCCCGACCAGGATCACCCCGCCGATGCTTTCGATCAGCGAATTGGCAAGTCCGCGCATGGCGAAGCCGTTGCCGAACACCTCTTGGAAATTGGCAAAGCTGAAGGGGTCGGGAATGGCGATCCCAAGCTCCGCCCGCGCATTGAACGGCGCGAACAGGAACCAGATCAGCGGCAGGGCGAAAGCCACGCCGATCAGGGCGGTCAGGATCGAAAATCCCATGCGCGAGGCGAACTGGCGAAATTGCTGTTTCATGCCGTGGCCTCATGGGAGCGGCGTCGGGCGATCCACAGATAGAACAGGGCAAAGGCCAGATTGATCAGCATCACGATGACGCCGACCGCGGCACCCTTGCCGAATTCGAAATCGCGGAACGCGACGCGGTAGGTGTAGATCGACAGGAGCTCGGTTTTGTAGGACGGCCCGCCATGGGTGAGCAGGAACGGCGTAAAGACGTTGAAGGTCCACATGGTGATCAGAATCAGATCGGTGACCACATGTCCCCGGATCAATGGCAGTCCGATATCGCGGAACTTCTGCCAGTTCGACGCCCCGGCCACGTCCGCCGCCTGGAAATAGCTCGGCGGGATCGAGGAGAAGGCGGAATTGAACAGCATCATCGAGAAAGCTGTGCCGCGCCAGGAATTGAAGATGACGATCACCCAGAACGGGTAGTTGATCAGCCAGTCGCCGCGCGGCAGACCCAGGGCCGACATGATCATGTTGGCGGTGCCGTTGTCGTAGTCGAGAAAGGCGAACCAGGCGAACCCGATCACGACCTCGGGCAGGATCCAGGCGCCAATGACGACAGCCTCGGTCATCGCCTTGATCGGCTTGGGAACCGACTGCAGCAGCCAGGCCAGGATGATTCCCATGAGCGCCTGTCCGAACAGGGCGGACAGGATGACGAACTGGGTGGTCAGGATGAGCGAAAAGCCGAATTCGCCCCGCGAGAAGAAGGCCGAGGGGTCGAACAGGTGCAGATAATTGCCGAGCCCGACGAAATCGGGGTGGAGGGCGGTGCGCCCGAGCAGGCTGCGATTGGTGAAGGAAACGAAGATCACCCAGAAAAAGGGTGCAATGACGAAGGCACTGACAAGCATCGCCGCGGGGGTCATGAAGACCAGACCGGCGCGCCTGGACAAAAGCGAAAACTGCTTCAAAGGTGCCTCCCTGGCCGCTCGGCTACCCACGCCATTTACATGACCAGCCTGAGCATCCCTCGCGTATGCGGCGGGATGCCAATGCCGACAAAGCCTTGTTCGTTCGGGCGGGTACGCGCCCGCAGGCGCGTACCCTTGTGCATTATTCGGTCTAGAGCGTTTTCAGGCGAAGTGGATACAGGTTCGCCGGTTCGAAAACGCAACCACTCGATAACCTGGAGCTTCCGTTCTGATGGAATCAGAACGGAAATGCTCTAGTTCAGTTCGACCGTATTATCGGCGCCCACGATCTTGATGACGGCGGCCTTGTATTGGGCCATCGCCTCCTCGGGGGTCTTTTCGCCCGAAACCACAGCTTCGGTCATGCGCTGAATCTCGACCGAGACCTTGTTGTAGTTGGGGTCGTTCGGCCGGGCCGTCGTCAGCGGCAGCAGGGTCTTGGAGGTCTGCTGGATATAGGTGTTGTTCGGCGTCTCCACGTCATTGCGAATGCTGCGGATGGCCCGATAGGTTTCGAAGGCATCGAGTTGATCCTTGCTGTTCATGAAGGCAAGGAATTCCCAGGCCAGGGCCGGGTTCTTGGCGTTCGGATTGATGACATGGCCGGTACCGCCGGACACCGTCACGAAATCCTGGCCGCGCAGGCCCATGCCGGGCTTTTCGGCCGGCATCTTGGCCCAACCGACCACCTGGTCGCGATTGTCCATGCCGAACTCCGCCCCCGGCTTGAGGACCGAGTTGTAGAACCAGTCACCCTCGATCAACATGGCCGTCTTGCCGTCGCGGAAATTGGCAAAGGTGCGGTTGCGGCCGTCGCCGAGCAGCTGGGCGCGCTGATCGCCGAGCCCTTCGTCGACATAGATGGTCTTGTAGAGGTTGAGCGCATCGAGAATGCCCGGGCTCGAGACGATGTACTTGCCGTTCTTGTCGACCACGCCGTGGCCGGTGCCCAGAACCGCCATGTAGTAGCCCTGCATGGTGGTGGCTTCGCCCATGTTCACGCCCGCATCGAGCTGAAGGGGATATTCCACGCCGGCCTTCTTGAGGGCCCGCGCGGCGTCAAGCAGCTCGGACCAGGACTTGGGCTGGAAAGTGTCGGGATCGAGCCCGGCCTGCTTGAGCAGGTCCTTGCGGGTGAAGATGGCCCGAACGTCGGTGCCGAGGGCGATACCGTAGTCGGTGCCGTTGTAGGACATCAGTTGGCGGGAGCCTTGCGAGATGTGCTGCCAGCCGTCCCAGTTCTCTTCGGCGTCACCGCCCAGTTCGGAAAGCGGCTTGAGCAGACCGGCTTCCACGAAGCTGGGGATCAGGAAACCGTCGAAGCCGGAAATGTCGGCGCCCGCGCCGGTGGAGAAGTCGAGAGCGAGCTGCTGGGTAAGTTGCTCGTCCTGACCGCCGAACTGCTTGAGCGTGACGGTCACGTCCTTGCCTTCGGCCTTGGCCTTGGCCTCAAAGCCCGGGATGACGCTTTTTTCGATCCAGGTGGCGGTTTCGCTGTTCACTCCGCCGATGACGCAGCGGCACGTCACCGTCAGATCAGTCGCCCAGGCCGGCGTCGACAAAGCGACGACGGCGCCAAAGCCGAGTACAAAGGCGCGCAGATTGCGCATGACAATTCCTCCCTTCCAAGAGATCCGTGTGTTCGGACCTGTTTTCATGATCGCGGACGAAATCCTCCTGACCGCCATCACTTCGAACAAGAATGAACACGTTTTCAAAATTGGTCAATACCGGAGCTTGGGACGCCGGTTGCACCATCAGGGCGCTGGCCGTGAGGCTAGTCGGAGAATTTACAGCTTTTGCGACAAAACAAGGTATGTTGACAATGTGAGTGTCAGTAGGCTTTACAAAAAGACGTGGAGGAAATCTGATCTCAATGTATGAACACGATTACAAATTCGAGGGTTTGGGGAGCAGGTGAGAGACGGGGAATCGGACAGGCAACCGCGGGCGACCGCGGAAATGGTGGCCGAACTTGCTGATGTTTCGCGGGTTGCGGTTTCGCGCGCCTTCAACCCCGAGGCATCCCTGCGGGCGGACAAGCGTGCGCGTATTCTCGAGATCGCCCGGGAACTCAACTACACCCCCGATCGCGCGGCGCGGGCGTTGGTCACCCGCCGCTCGCATCTTGTCGGCATGATCGTGCCCGACGTTTGCAGCCCCTGGGAAAGCCAGGAGATCGATGCGCTGACGACCGCCCTGCAGGCGAATGGATTTGCAACCCTGCTGTTCAAGGCCCGTACCGATTTCTCGATGGATGAGACGCTTCTGACTTATATGCGCGGATTCAACCCGGATTCGGTCATCGCCTTCATCGAAAATGTGCGCCCACAGATCCTGACGCGTTTTCTCGACCGGGCCGTACCGATCTACATCAACTATTCTCGCGAGTACGACGACAAGGGCCTGCGCCCTGGAGAGCCGGAAACCCGGTTCGATCGGCTCGATGTGGACCAGCGCCCGGGCATGGATCAGGCGGTGGCTCTTCTGACCGGCTATGGCTGCCGCCGGATTGCCTACATTTCCGGCAAGCCGACTTCTCTGGGCGAAATCGCCCGCGCGGAAACCCTGGAGACGCTGCTCAAGAGCCGGGGACTGCCGGCTCCGATCAGAGTGCCGGGTGATTACAGCTATGACAGGGGTTATGCCGCGACCCTCGACCTGTTTCGTCTGCATGGTGGAGCGGATGCCATTTTCGCGGTGAACGACGAAAGCGCCTTCGGTGCTCTGGATGCGCTGCGTTACGAACTCAATCTGCGCGTGCCCGAAGACATCAAGGTCATCGGATTCGATGATATTCTGCAGGCGCACTGGCGCAGCTACAACCTGACCACGGTCAAGGTGGATCTCGGTGAACGTGTGCAGGCGCTGGTCCGGCTCATTTTGCGCCGACTCAAGTCACCGAATGCGCCGGGGCTGGTCGAACGGATCGAAACCCGGCTCGTCGTTCGCGGAACGGTTGGTTAGGGCAATGGCGCCAAAGCGCATTCATCTGGTTTTCAAGACCCATCTCGACATCGGGTTCACCGATCACGCCGAGAAGGTGCGCGCACTCTATCACGAGCGATTCATTCCCCAGGCCATCGCGACAGGGGCACATTTTTATGCCGAAAACTCGGCCGCTCCCAAATTCATCTGGACGACCGGGGCCTGGCTGATCTGGGATCATCTCAATTCGGCCTCTCCCGATGCCGTCAGGCGTCTGGAAGATGCCATCGAAAAAGGGCTCGTGCGCTGGCATGGGTTGCCTTTCACCACCCACTCCGAGCTGATGAGCCCCGATCTGTTCCGAGCAGGGCTGAGCTATTCGGCTGAACTGGACAAGCGGTTCGGCAAAACGACCAGGGCGGCCAAGATGACCGACGTTCCCGGTCATACGCTGGGGATCATTCCCGGCCTGGCCGAAGCAGGGATCAGGTTCCTGCATATCGGGGTCAACTCCGCCTCACCGCCGCCGGAAGTGCCCGACCTGTTCCGCTGGCAGGCGCCCTCCGGGGCGGAAGTGGTGGTCATGTACCAGCACTCCTATGGAGAAACGCATATCCCGGCCGGTTTCGATGACGGGTTAAGCTTTGCCCATACCAACGACAATCTGGGACCTCAGGCAATTCACCAGATCATCGAGGTCTATCGGCTCTTTGCGCGTCAATACCCGGAAACCGAACTGAGAGCGGCGACGCTGGAAGACTTCGGCGAGCTTCTCTGGGCCGGCCGGGAGCGCTTTCCGGTCGTGACGGAGGAATTGGGCGACAGCTGGATCCATGGCGTTGGATCCGATCCGATCAAGACCCAACGCTTCCTGCAATTGCAGCGGCTCTATGACGGTTTTGCCGCCGAGGGCCTGACGGAAGCGCGTCTGGCCTTTGGGCGGCGATTGACCATGGTCCCCGAACACACCTGGGGCGTCGACATCAAGACTTTCCTGCGCGACGAGACGGGGTGGGACCGGCCCGCTTTCGAGGCGTTGCGCAAGACCGACTACCGCTTCACCTATTCCGAAGCCTCCTGGACCGAGCAGCGCGCCTATCTCGACCAGGCGGTCGACATGCTGGCGGGTGGCGATGTCGGGCTGGCCAAGGCCGCGATCATGGAAACTGAACCACCTCCGGCGCCAGTGTCGATAGATCCGCTCCCGGACGCGTCGAAGTTAAGGGTTGGCGACTGGGTTCTGCACCTCGATGTCGAGACCGGAGATATCCTCGAGCTTGAGTGGTCGGATGGTTTTCGCCTGGTCGGCACGGGGCAACCGGTCCTGGGCTACCGACATGAAAGCTACGATGCTACCGATATCCACCAGCATCTGGATACCTATCTGACCGATCGATACGAATGGGCGATTCTCGATCACGACAAGCCCGGGCTCGACCAGTCCGCGACCGCCCGTTCGGCGAGCTGGTGTCCGCGCCTCGCCGGTTTTGCCGAGGCGGCGGGATGGACCACGCTTCTGCTCGAAATGCCCATGGAAGCCCATGAGAAGCTCGGCGCGCCGCGAACTGTTGAATACGGGTTCCGTACTGATGGCGATGGGCTGTATTGCCGGATCGTTCTGCGTAACAAGCCGGCCAATCGCATGCCTGAAGCTGGTTTTCTGGCCTTTGCGCCCAAAGCCCTAGATTGGTCCTTTCTCAAGCTGGGGCTTTGGTTCAGGGCGGGGCAGGAGGTTCCCTTCGGTGGTGGCGCGCTACAGGCGGTCGCCGATGTGCGGGCACGGCAAGATAAGGGGGTAGAGGTTGCCATCACCCCGTTGGACACGCCTCTTGTCGGTCCCAATGATCACCCGTTCATGCAGTTTCCGAAGACCGCGCCGTCCTTTGCCGGTGGAATCCGATTCAATCTCTACAATAACAAATGGGGCACCAACTTTCCCATGTGGTGGGAAGGTGATTTTGCGGCGCGTTTCCGGATCGGGGTGACAGAAGCCATCTAGGGGAGGCAACGGATCATGACACTGGGCATCGGGGTGATCGGCACGGGCATGATCGGGCGCGACCACGCCCGACGGATCGAAAAAACGCTGACGGGTGGGCGCATCGTCGCGGTCAACGACGTGGTGCCGGGAGCGGCGGCGGACGCGATCAAGGAACTGGGCCTTGGTGCCACCGACCATATCTCGCCCGAAGATCTGATCGCAGCACCCGAGGTCGATGCCGTGCTGGTGACTTCCTCGGCACCTACCCATGAGGCGTTGGTTCTTCAAGCCATTGCGGCCGGAAAACCGGTCTTTTGCGAGAAACCCCTGGCCACATCGGTGGCGGGCGCCCAGCGCATCGTCGGTGCCGAACTGGCAGCGGGTCGCCGACTGGTGCAGGTAGGGTTCATGCGCCGGTTCGACAGCGGCTACCGGGCGCTCAAACGGGTGGTCGAAAGCGAGTTGGGTGCGCCGCTGATGGTCCATGCCGCGCACCGCAACGTTGCCGCAGGACCCGGCTTTTCCAACGAAATGGCCATTTACGAGACAGCCATTCACGAAATCGACGTTCTGCGCTGGCTGTTGAACGAGGAGTACGTCTCGGCCCAGATCATCCTGCCATGCATGACCAGCAATGCGAAAAAGGGCGATATGGATCCGCAGATCGTGCTCCTGGAAACGGCTAGTGGTGTCCGTATCGACATCGAGGTCTTCGCCAACTGCGTCTACGGCTACGACATTCAGTGCGAAGTGGTGGGCGAACTAGGACTGGCACGACTGCCTGAACCTGAAGCGGTACCAATGCGCAAGGCGGGACAGTTCAGTCGACCCATCCTCCAGGACTGGAAAGAGCGTTTCATTCGGGCTTACGACATCGAGCTGCAGTATTTCATCGACACGGTGCGACGTGGCGAGGCAGGCGGCCCTTCCTCATGGGATGGCTATGTCGCCTCGGTTGTGGCCGACGCCTGCGTAGAGGCTCAGAAGCAACCCGGCAAAGTCGTGGACATCGCGATAAGGCAACGCCCAGCATTGTATAGCTAGCCAGTCCTGAGATTTGGCGACAGCCGGTTTGGCAGCAATTCGCCGGCGCGATCGAGAACAGGATAGGCGGCGGCTGCAACAATGAACGAGTTGATGACCTTCATATCACGCAATATGTCGAGCACGATGGAACTCCTCGCGGTGGCTTGCTTGTCGGAATCCGTGACCGGCCAACCTTGAACATGAAAAGCGCGCCGAACACGGGCAATCGTATCCACGGCATCCGCCGCGAAACCCAGCGGCACGGCTTTGATCTTCAGGTGCACTGGATCAACCGACCGGACGAACTGGAAAAGCTTGCGCGCGAAACGGCGGGACTCGTCGTCGCCGGGCGTCATGCGTCGAGCAATCTGCCAAGTCTTTATGCCGGTGACACGCCGATCGTTCGCGTCGACTGGCTCAATCCGCTCGAGAAGGTCGACCTCGTCAACGCGACCGATCACGAAGCGGCGTCAGCCGTTGCCGAATACCTTCTCGATCTTGGCCACCGGGAAATCGTCTACGTACACGGTACGCCCGGCTATCGCGGCCGCCTTGAGCGCCTTTGCGGATTGCGCGAAGTGATTGAAGCGCGGGAGAATGCCAGGCTCTACAATTTGACATGGGATGAAACCTCCCGTTTTGCCGACGCCTATGACGAGTTGAAGCTGCAAGGCGCAAGGCCAACTGCCTTTTTCTGCTCGCATGACGGGCTGGCCGTCACTGTGGTGTCGCAGCTTTTGTCGCGCGGGTACCGCATCCCCGAGGACGTTTCGATCATAGGTTTCGGCGATTTCGCCGCTGCACGTCAGGTTCAGCCACAACTGACCACCGTTCGCATTCATGGCGTTGAAATGGGCGCAATGACCGTCAACATTCTTGCAGAGCGCATTCGCAACAAGGGCGCCTGGCACTATCCGCTTCGGATCAACGTCCCCTGCAAGATCATCGAACGCAGTTCGACTGGACCGGCTCCAGCAAGGGTCGCCCTTGCAACAAGCTGACGACGCGGCCGCCATGGACCAAAAGCGAGAAGTTGGTTTCAGTTAGTTTGGGCCGTCAGAAGAGTTCGAGCGCGAAGTCAGCTTTCAGGCAATAGCCAAACTGGCCTGAACGGCCGAAACGAGGCGCTAAGCTGCCGGTCGACAACGCCCATCATGGCCATGGAATGCCGCATCAGTCACATTCAATAGCTGCCATTTGCCAATCTCGTTGGTAAACGGCAGGCCGTTCGAGTGAGTCCGTCTCCGGCCTTTGCTCCCGCCTCGGTCCTGCGGAAAACGTAGCAATTCTGGCTAGATTTCCTCGTCGTCGGTATCAAAAACATATCCGCCGAGCGCTCGCGACAACTCAAGGGCGTATCTCAGGGCCACATGGCGGAGTTCATCGAGTTTCTTGTCGTCGAAACGACTCGCCGGGCCCGAAATGGCAATGCCGCCCGGCACCTCGCCATGTTTTTCGAACACCGGTACGGCAAGACAGCGCATGTCGTCGGCGAATTCGCGGTCGTCATAGGCATAGCGCTGGGCCCGCACGCGGGCGAGTTCGTGATGCAACGCCTCGCCGTCGGTGATGGTGTTGCTCGCGCTCTTTGGCAGGCCGGCGGCGATGATGCGCCCGGTCAGGCGGGCGTCGTTATAGGCGAGCAGCACCTTGCCGATCGAGGTGCAATGGAGAGGCGAACGGTCGCCGATCTGGAAGTCGACGGCGACGCGCTGGCTGCCCTTGGCCCTCAGGACGAGCACGGCGCTGTCACCGTCGAGCATCGAATAATGTACCGTTTCGCCGGTCTTTTCCGAGATGGTCCGCAAATGCTCGAGGATGCACGCGGTGCGCTCGTCCTCGCTGACCAGATGCCGGGTCAACGTCAGCAGCCGGAAACTCAGACCGAAGCCGCCATCGTCGGTGCGTCGAACATAGCCGGCCTGCACGAGCGTCATCAGCATGCGGTAGGCCGTGGCCCGGTCGATGTCGAGGCCGGCGGCGACACCGGCCGCCGTCACCGGATGGCGCTGCTCCCCGACGAAATCGAGAACCGAAAAGGCCTTGAGTGCCGTTGCCGAAATATTGGTGTCCACCTCTGCCATGGCCACTGGTCTCCATATATGTTCAATATTCGTATACATGTATCACAAATCTTCATCAAGTTCAAAATTCGTTGACAGAGTTCGTATATTGATCTAGCAGACGAGCACGGGAGGAGCGTGTCGATGAGTTCGCCGTCGCGGCAATCGGTCGGAACTGGGTCTTGCGGCAAGGAGCCGGGCATCCGCCGCCGGGCCGGCGCCAACGCTCTGTCCACCATCGTCGCGCCGGATGACCGAAGCATCGCGCAGGCCTGCGTGAACGACAGCGACGCCGCACGGGCCGCTGCCGGCCAGGGGCGGATAGTCTTTCGTTATTGCCGGAATGACGGGAAGCCGCGTGCGCGGACCCGGTGCGATGCCCCGATCCTATTGCCAGATATTGATGGTCGCCAGCGTCCGCATCAGGTGGTCGCCGACCAGTTCCTCGGCCTTGTTGGCGTCGTGCGCCGCGATGGCGTCGACGATGGCCTTCAGCTCCTTGTGGGTCTGCTGCTTGACCGGCAGCGGCGTCGGCCGGTCGGTGTCGCGGCCGTCGAACAGCACCGCGCGGCGGTCCTCGAGGATCGAGGCCATGATCTGGACCAGGAATTTGTTCTGGGTCGCCGCGAACATGGCGCGGTGCAGGGCATAGATCGATTCCTTGAAATCCTCCCAGGTGGGCGCCGCCAGGATGTCGGCGAGCAGGCGCCGCATCTCGGCAATCTCGGGCTCGCGGGCGCGGCTGACGACCAGATGCATCATCGCCGGCTCGAACAGCAGCCGCCCCTCGACGATCTCGGCGAAACTCGGCACCGCCTCGTGGGCGGCGGCGTCGGTCTGGTCCATGCGGTCGAAGATCTCGACGGCGTCCTCGGTCAAAAAGGTGCCGGAGCCGACCTGGCGGCGGACCAGACCCTGGCGCTCCATCATCGACAGCGCCGAGCGCACGGCGGTGCGGCTGGTCTTCAGTTGCACGGCAAGGTCGCGTTCGTTGGGCAGCTTGGCGCCCGGCAGCATCAGCCCGTCGCGGATCGAGCGCAGCAGCGACCGGTAGACCAGCGACGGCGTCGCACGTTCGTTGCTGGTGATCGCCGCGGGTTCCGACAAATTGGCAGTCTCGGGGGGCATGACTTGACGTCCTCGGATGGGCATTCGCTGCGGAATCGGCCGACCATCGCAACCAATCGCGCGCAATATGGCCTAACGGCTTGTCCTTTTCAATCGGCCGATGGCGCCGGGAACGGCCAAAAAACGCATGGAGACCGCGCAAGCCACGGCGAATCCAGCCGATTTGGTGCGACATTGCGCGACCATTGCGAACAGCCGTACAAAAATTGGTTGCAAATGGCTTTGATTGGTTCTTATGCTCTCAACCATAACGACACGGGCAGACAGGTCCGGGCACCGATCGGGGGGCAGGGATGATGGACGACAGGGCAGTGCATCCGCTGAAGAAACAGCCGGACGGTGCACGCCAGCACGTCACCGCCGGCCCCTATTCGCCGGTGCTCGAAGTAGACGCCCGTCGAATCGTCGTCACCTCCGGACAGGCAGCGCTGGCGCTCGACGGCACGGTGAGCGGCAGCACCATCGAGGTGCAGACCGAAGCAACACTCGACAATTGTGCTACCCAGCTCGGGACCGCCGGCTGCACGCTCGACGACGTCTTCAAGGTCAACATCTACCTCGCCGATATCGGCGAATGGGACCGGTTCAACACCGTTTACGAAAAGCGCATGCCGGCGCCGCTGCCGGTGCGCACCGCCGTGCAGGCGGTGCTGCTGCCCGGCCTTCTGGTCGAGATCGAGATGTGGGCGGTCAAGGACGGGAGGGCGTGATGGCGCGTCCCGCACCTCTCCCCGCCCCCATGCATCGCCAACCGGCCCTCAGGAGGATCGCATCATGGACATGCTGATTGACGGCGCCTGGACCGGCGCGGAAGACGGCGGCGGCGTCGCGGTGATCAATCCGGCCACCGGTGCCGAACTCGGCTTCATGCCCATCGCCACCGTCGGCGACGTGGCGCGGGCGGTCGATGCGGCGCAGGCGGGTGCCGCCGCCATGGCGGCCCTGCCGGCCTGGCGACGCTATGAAATCCTCGAAAACGTCGCCCGCCGCATCGAGGCCGACCAGCAAGAACTCGGCGCGCTGTTGTGCCGCGAGAACGGCAAGCGCATCGGCGAGACGACCAGCGAGGTCGGTGTCGCGGCGCGCATCTTCCGGGGCTATGCCGAAGAGGCCAAGCGCCTGTTCGGGCGCACCTTCCCGCTCGATGCCATTCCCGGCCGCGAGAGATCGCTGGCGCTGACCATGCGCCGGCCGCTCGGAGTGATCGCCGCCATCGTCCCGTTCAACTACCCGGTCGAGTTGTGGAGCCACAAGGTCGCCGGGGGCCTGGCCGCCGGCAATGCCGTCATCACCAAGGCGCCGGAAGACTGCCCGCTGACCATGGCCGAGATCACCCGCTATCTCGAGGAAGAGGGCTTGCCGCGCGCCGGCCACCAGTTCCTGACCGGTGGCGCGGAGGTCGGCGAGGCCCTGGTTCGGGCCGAGGGCGTGCAGATGATCGCCATGACCGGCTCGACCGCCGCGGGAAAACGCATTCTCGAAGTGGCGGCGCCGACCCTCAAGAAGGTCCATCTCGAATTGGGCGGCAACGACGCGACCATCGTTTGCGCCGATGCCGACATCGAGGCAACCGCGGACGCGCTCGTTGCCGGACGCTTCACCTCCGGCAACGGCCAGATCTGCTGCGCCGTCAAGCGCGTGCTGGTGGAGCGTCCGGCCTACGAGAAGATCCTCGCTGCGGTCGAAGCCCGCACAAGAAGCCTCGTCCTCGGCGATCCTTCCGATCCCGAAACCAATGTCGGGCCGCTGATCAACCGGCGCGGCGCCGAACGCGTCGAGGCCCAGATCGGCCAGGCGGTCAGGGACGGGGCGACGATCGTCGCCGGCGGGTCGCGGCACGACAATTTCCTGACACCGACAATTCTGACCGGGGTGAGCCCGGGCACGCCGGCCTTTTTCGAGGAAACCTTCGGACCGGTACTGCCGCTCCTGCCATTCGACGATTTCGAGACGGCGCTCAAGCTCGCCAATGACACCCCGTTCGGGCTGCAGGCGGCGATCTTCACCCACGATCTCACCCGCGTCATGCGCGCCTACGAGGTGCTCGATGTCGGCACGGTCGTGGTCAACCACACGACGGCCGTGCGCGTCGAGACGCTGCCGTTCGGCGGCAATAAGAACTCCGGCAATGGCCGCGAGGGCATCCATGGCACCCTCAAGGAGATGACCAAGGAACGCACGCTCCTGTTGCACGAAGTCTTCGGCGGAGCCGTGTAATGCCGAGCCTCGAACTCCGTTCCATCGCCAAGAGCTATGACGGCACGCCCGCCATCAGCGATATTTCGCTGTCGCTCGACGAGGGACGGATCCTGGCGGTGTGCGGCGAGAACGGCGCCGGCAAATCGACGCTGATGAAGGTACTTTCCGGCGCGATCATGCCGGACGAGGGCGAAATCCTCATCGACGGCAAACCCGTCGCCATCGCCGAGCCTGCCGACGCCATGGCGCTCGGCATCCGCACCGTCTATCAGGAAAACAGCCTGTTGCCGCATCTGAGCGTGGCCGAGAACATGCTCATGGGCCGCCTGCCGACACGCGGCATCGATTTCGTCATCGACTGGAAGGCGGCCAATGCCAGGGCTGCGGCCGTTCTCGACGAGATCGGCTTTCCCGCCATCCCGCCGACAGCTCTGGTCCGCGACATCGCCGTCGCCCAGCAGCAGATCGTCGAGATCGCCAAGGCGCTGGTAACCGAGCCGGCGATCCTCATTCTCGACGAACCGACGGCGGTCCTGTCGGCGTCCGAAACCGACAAGCTGTTCGACTACGTCAAGCGCCTGTCGGGGCGGGGCGTCAGCGTCCTTTACATCTCGCACCGGCTGGAAGAGATCTTCAGGATCGCCGACGAGGTCGCGGTCCTGAAGGACGGCCGCAGCGTCCTGCAGGGCCAGGCCGCGGACATGGACGAGCCGCGTCTCGTCGAGGCGATGGTCGGCCGACCGCTCAAGGCGATCTTCCCCAAGCGCGAGCCACATTACGGAGAGATCGTCCTCGAAGTCGAAAAACTCGCCGACGGCCAGCATTTCACTGACATCGATTTGAGCGTCCGCGCCGGCGAAATCGTCGGCATGTTCGGGCTGGTCGGCTCGGGACGCACCGAGGTGGCCAAGGCGATTTTCGGGGCAATCCCGGTGACCTCGGGCAGTTTGCGCCTCAAGGGCCGTGATGGCCGGCCGCAAAGTCCGGAAACGGCGGTCAGGTCCGGCATGGCCATGCTGACCGAGGACCGCAAGGGCGACGGGCTCGCGCTCGAAGTGAGCATGCTCGACAATGCCAGCCTTGCCAGCTATCCGCGCCTGTCGCGCCTGGGCGTCATCGATACCGGCCGGCGCAGGAGTCTGGTCGGCGACAAGATCCGCGAACTGACGATCCGGCCGCCGGAAATGGCGCGCCCGGTGCGGCAGTTTTCCGGCGGCAACCAGCAAAAGATCGTCATCGCCAAATGGCTTCTGGTCGAGGGGACGGAGCTGTTCATCTTCGACGAGCCGACGCGCGGCGTCGACGTCGCCACCAAGGTCGAAATCTACCAGATGATCGCCGATCTCGCCGACGCGGGCACGGCGGTGCTGCTGATCTCGTCCGAACTGCCCGAAGTCATCGGCATGTCCGACCGGTTGCTCGTCATGCGTGAGGGCCGGATCGTTGTCGAACTCGGCCGTGAGGATTTCCAGCCCGAGACCGTGTTCGCGCATGCGGCCGGCCTCGGTTCGGTCGCCAGCAAGGAGGCATTGAATTGACCAGCGCAGCGCAAACGCAGGTCGGGGTATGGGCTTTCTGGCGCCGCATGTCGCGTGCCGATCTCATCTTCGCTATCGCCATCGTGCTTCTTGTGGTCTTTGCAAGCTTTGCGTCCGACTCGTTCCTGACACAGCGCAACATCGTCAACGTCTCGCGCCAGATCGTCACCAACGGCCTTTTGTCGCTCGGCATGCTCATCGTCATCCGCACCGGCGGCATCGACCTGACGGTCGGCTCGACGCTGGCCATGGCCGGCATGCTGGCGGCGGGCCTGCAGACCGACATGCATTTCAGCCTCGCCATTCTCATTGCCCTCATGTCCGGAGCGGCCATCGGCTGGGTCAATGGCTGGATGATCGCGCGCTTCAACCTGCAGCCCTTCATCGTCACCCTGGCAACCATGGGCAGTATCAGGGGCCTGGTCTATGTCTATGCCGACACGCCGCGCTATCCGGAGGACCCGCTGTTCCGCAGCCTCATCGGCGGCGCCTTCATCGGCCCGGTGCCGGTGGCCTTCATCATCTTCGTGATCACCATCCCGATCGTCTGGTTCTACCTCGAACACACGGTCTCGGGCCGGGCGGGCCTCGCCCTCGGCGTCAACAAGGAGGCGGTGCGCCTTGCCGGCGTCAACGTCCGCAAGCACCTGGTCTTCGCCTATGTGGCGTCCGGTATTTTCGCGGCGCTTGCCGGCGTCCTGCTCACCAGCCGTCTCGGCATCGCCCAGCCCAGTGTCGGCACGGCCTACGAACTCGACGCCATCGCCGCGGTGGTGATCGGTGGCGGTCTTCTCGGTGGCGGCGGCGGCACCACCGGCGGGGTTATCGGCGGCGTGCTGGCGCTCGCCGTAGTCGACAACGTGCTGAACCTGTTCAACGTCGACTCCTATTACCAGCAGCTTTTGAAAGGCCTGATCATTCTCGTCGCGGTCCTGGCCCGGCGGAAGCAGGCATGAATTTGCCGGTACACGACAACAACGGCAGAACAAGGGGAGAAAAGGGAATGACGAAACTCAACACGACAACGGTCTTCGCCGCGATGGCGCTGGCCGGCCTGATGATGGGCAGCACGG
>CAZKTH010000026.1:0-19374 GCA_964555575.1 uncultured Devosiaceae bacterium
GCAGGCCCTGGACCCTGAGGGGCAGGGCGACGTTCTCGAAGGTCGTCAGATGATCGAGCAGCCTGAATTCCTGAAAGACGATGCCGATTCGCCGCCTGACCGCCAGAAGCCTGTCGCCGGAAAGGCGCGTCGTGTCGTCGCCGAACATCCTGATCCGTCCGGTATTGGGCCGGCGCGACAGCAGCAACAGCCTGAGAAGCGAGGTCTTGCCCGAGCCGGACGGTCCGGTCAGGAAGTGGAAGGAACCCGGCGCGATGCGAAAGCTCAGATTTTTCAGAACGGGCGGGCCGCCGCCATAGGAAAGACCCACATCGTCGAATTCGATCACGCCGTTTTCTCCGAATCACCTGCGGCGAAAAAATAGCATATCGAGACCGGTCCGGCCGGCCTTAGCGTTTCAGGTGTGTTAAGTTTCCCGCGCAATAGTCGACCAAAGACTCAATCGGTCCGCCGCGATGATCATCACCTGTCCCTATTGCCACACCAAATACGAGGTGGCCGACCAGGCCATCGGTGCGGCCGGGCGCAAGGTGCAATGCGCCAATTGCCACCAGTCCTGGAAGGCGGCAGCCGCGGCGTCGGCGGCACATGCGCCCAAGCCGCGGATCGTCGGCGGAACCGACACCAACATGGACGAACTCATCGCTGAGGCGGCCGAACACGACCGCCTGTTCGGCAGCGACAGCGAGGCCGTACTCGATCAGGCCTTTGCCGAGGAGGAAGCGCGGGTGCAGCAGCAATCGATCGGTTCCGAGGCCGAGGAGACAGAAGACGAGACCGGCAAGCTCGACCATCACCTTTTGAGCCGGCGCCGGCGCGAACTCCAGCGCCGCCAGAATAGGCACGTCTCGCGGCTGCCGATGGCCCGTATCCGGCGCGTCGCCCGCTTCGTGTCGCTGACCCTGCTGCTGGTGCTCGTCAGCGCGGGCTATTTCTTCCGTACCGACATCGTCCGCGTCTATCCCGATCTCGGCGGGCTGTACGCCATGATCGGTCTCAAGGTGAACGTCTACGGGCTCACCTTTTCCAATGTCGAAACGCTGAGAACATTGAGAGACGGCGATGACGTCACCATCATCACCGCCAAGATCCGCAGCGTCGTCGACCACACCGTCCGGGTGCCGCCGATCCTGGTCTCCATCCTCAATGATGATGGCCGGCCGCTCTATGAATGGACGGCAAGTGCCCCGGTCAGCAGCATTTCCCCCGGCGACGTCGTCGGTTTCCAAACCCAGCTGATGTCGGCCCCGGCCGATGCGGCGCATGTGCGTCTGGTGTTCGGTAGCTCCAGCAGCCTGCAGCAGGCGCCGTCCACAACCAGTGCAGATCAGGGAGCCAGGTAATGGCGCGTATTCTCGTGGCCGAGGACGAAGAAGCGGTACGGGCCTTTGTGGCAAAGGCCCTCACCCTCAAGGGCCACCATGTCACCGACGTCTCCGATGGTGGGCTTGCCGCCGAGGAACTGGCGGCGAGCGGCGGCAGTTTCGATCTTTTGCTGTCCGATATCCGCATGCCGGTGATGGACGGCATCGCCCTCGCCCTCGACACCGCCGTGCAATATCCCGGCCTCAAGATCCTGTTGATGACCGGTTTCGCCGATCAGCAGGAACGGGCGCACGGGCTCGATGCGCTGATCCATGACGTCATCGCCAAGCCCTTCACCCTGGATGTCCTGCTTGAAAAGGTCGACGAGGCGCTCTCGGGCCGGCCGGCGGAAATCGTGCCGCTGGCGGTCTCGGGATTGGGCTGAGCTAGAGAAGGCCCCAGCGAATCGGCGTCACCTATCGGAATGGGCGTTCCCGTTCGGGGTGCGTAAACAGGTGGATGCGCGCGGCCCATCGATTGGCATCTTGCCCGCGGTTTCCAGACCCCGGCCTCCGCCGGGGCGGCGGCGGCATGTTGGCAGGCGTCGGGTCACCAACACCGTCGTCATTCCGGCGAAAGCCGAATCCAGAGGCGCTTTCGAACGGGTTTGCCGCATTCGGATTGCCTATTCGCGACGTTTCCCGCACGCAATGGCCAGGACCGCCCGCTACCGTCACTCACCCCAGAAGCGTCTTCCAGTGCGCGATCTCGGCCCGGACATTGTCCGGCGCCGTGCCGCCGAAGCTCCTGCGACTGTTGACCGAAGCCTCGACGCTCAACACCGCGTGGACGCGGGCGTCCAGACGCGGATCGATCAGCCTGAGGTCCTCGACGCTCAGGCCTTCGAGGCCGCAGCCCTTCTGTTCGGCAAGAGCGACGGCGTGGCCGGTGATGTGATGGGCGTCGCGGAAGGGAATGTCGGCCTCGCGCACCAGCCAGTCGGCCAGGTCGGTGGCGGTCGAGAAGCCGGCTTCGGCCGAGGCCCGCATCCGCGCCCGGTCGAAGCTGAGATCGCCGACCATGCCGGTCATGGCGGCTAGCGACAATTCGAGCGCATCGAAGGCGTCGAAGGCGAGTTCCTTGTCCTCCTGGGTGTCCTTGGCATAGGCCAGAGGCAGGCCCTTCATCACAATGATCAGGGCATTGAGCGCCCCGACGATGCGGCCGATCTTGGCCCGGACCAGCTCGGCGGCGTCCGGGTTGCGCTTCTGCGGCATGATCGAGGAGCCGGTCGAGAACTTGTCCGACAGCCTGACGAAGCCGAACTGGGCCGAGGACCAGATCACCAGTTCCTCGGCAAAACGGGAAAGATGCAGGGCGCAGATGCTGGCCGCGGCGAGGGTCTCGATGACGAAATCCCGATCCGAGACGGCATCGAGCGAATTGGAGGTCGGCCGGTCGAAGCCGAGGGCCTTGGCCGTCATGTCGCGGTCGATCGGCCAGGGCGTGCCGGCCAGCGCCGCCGAACCGAGCGGGCTTTGGTTGAGGCGTTTGCGGGCATCGGCGAAGCGTCCCCCATCGCGCCCGAGCATTTCGACATAGGCCAGAAGATGATGGCCAAGGCTGACCGGCTGGGCGTTCTGCAGATGGGTGAACCCGGGCAGGATCGTCTCCACCTCCGCCTCGGCCCGGGCGACAAGCGCCTTTTGCAGCGCCGCGATGCCGGCAAGGAAGCCGTCTATGGCGTCGCGGACATAGAGGCGGAAATCGGTCGCCACCTGGTCGTTGCGCGAACGGGCGGTGTGCAGCCGCCCGGCCGCATCGCCGATGAGATCCCCGAGGCGCGCCTCGACATTCATGTGGATGTCCTCGAGCGCCCGCGAGAACGTGAAGGTACCCGCCTCGATCTCGCCCTCGATCTGTTCGAGCCCGGCAATGATGGCATCACAGTCGGCCTGGCTCAGAATTCCGGTGGCGGCCAGCATGGTTGCATGGGCGATTGAGCCGGCGATATCCTGGCGGTACAAACGCCGGTCGAAATCGATCGAGGCGTTGATGTCCTCCATGATGGCGTCGGGTCCCGAGGCGAAGCGCCCGCCCCACATGCGATTGCTCATTTTGTCACTCTTGCCCGAGATCTGGAGCCGATAGTGTCCGACCAGAACGATAGCCCGACCCGAAACCGGCTGTGGTTGCGCCCGCTGCCCATAGGGCTGGCCGGCGCGGCGCTAGCTATAGCGGCCGTGCTGCTTTTCGGCAATGCCGGCGGTCCGGTACCGGCCGGCAGTTGCCCGGCCCGTCCCGAGGCGGCCAGGGCGGTCGGCGCCGCGGCGACGGGGGAACTGGCCGCCCTGACCCCGACCGGCACCGGGCGCTCCTACGAGGATTTGAGCTTCATCGACGACACCGGGCGACCGATGACCCTTGCCGATTTCGCCGGACGGCCGCTTCTCGTCAATTTCTGGGCGACATGGTGCATTCCCTGCCGCGAGGAAATGCCGGCCCTCAACAGTCTCGCCGCAGCCTATTCCGACGACGTCTTTTCCGTCGTGCCGGTCAATCTCGACACCGGCGCCGACGCCATGGACAAGGCACGCGATTTCCTCGGCACGGAAAAACTGTCCAATCTGCCCTTGCTCAACGATCCGACCTTCCAGGCCTTCGAGCGTCTCAAGGCGACCGGCGTCGCGCTCGGCCTGCCCGCGACGGTGCTGGTCGATGCCAAAGGCTGCGAGCTTGCCATCCTGCAGGGACCGGCGGAATGGAATTCCCGGGACGGGCACAAGGTCATCGACGCGCTGATCGCGGTCGGCGGCGGCGGCAACTGAGACGGCCGGGGCGCCTCAGACGGATTTGTCGACGAAATTGCCCTGGCCGGGCTGCGGCGCGGCCTTGATGGCCTGGGTCAGCATGTCGACAAGGCTCAGGTCCATCAGGTGCTGTTGCCTGACCATCGACAGCGACATCGTCTCCCGGGTCGCGCTCTGGCGGGCGGCGAGCAAAGCTGCAACCAGGGTGACATCCATTTGGCGCTCCATGCCCGGAAAACGCACAGAACCAGGCACTATTATTTAGACGCCAAAATATTAACTTCCGATTAGGAATTGGCCGCCAATGCGGGCGTCGCCGGAAAGCATGCCTTCATTTTCCCCGCGCTAGAACGCGGTGGACAATCGCTGGAGGCTACCATGCGCTCGCTTCTGCACTACCCGATCAAGAAGAGACATATCAGTGCCCTGTCCTGGGCCGTTCTTGCCACACTCATCTGCATGGCGGGTTCAGCCCTGTATGCACTCCTGTTCTTTTTCGCCGATGCCAATGCGTCCATCGCCAAGGCAGTCGCCTTCTCGCTGGTTCCGCCGATCTTCATCGGCACGCCGGTCTACTACCTGCTGGTGAAAAAGATCCGCTCCCTGACCTTCCGCGCCCGCCGGCTCGAACTCAAGAGCCGCCGCGACGGCATGACCAAATGCCTCAACAAGATGGCGTTCCACCGCGAGGTGGTGCAGTTCCTCGGCACCAAGACCCTTGCCCGTCGCCGCGCCGCCCTGCTGATCATCGATGCCGACCACTTCAAGGCGATCAACGACACCTATGGCCACGACGCCGGCGACAGGGCGCTCAAGGTCATCGCCAGCAAATTGCGGGGCGTGGTGCGCCGCACCGACATCATCGGCCGCATCGGCGGCGAGGAATTCGGCGTGCTCCTGCACGATGCCGACATGCTCGACGCCTCGGCGGTGGCCGAACGCATCCGCTCCTCGATCAATCTTTCCGACGTTCCCGGCGCCGCGCTCGGCGCCCGACTCTCGGTCAGCGTCGGCGGCACCGTCTTCGAGGACGAGGTGAGCTTCGCCGAGATCTTCAAGGCAGCCGATTCGCGCCTCTACACCGCCAAGGCCAAGGGACGCAATCGCGTCGATATCGGCCCGCTGCTGCACGAGCGTCGCGCCAACCCGATGCTCGAAGAGCGCCGCGCCGCCTGAGCCATCGCCTCCTGCGTTGTCCGGGGCCGGCCTGCCGCAGCACCTCTCGCCCAACCCGGACCAGCGAAATCCGCCTGACTGGATGCGTTTCAGTCCGGCGGATTTTCGCCTGTATGGGCCCCCGGCTTCCACAGCACGTCGCCATCTCCGTTGCGGTTGGCCGCCCGCGCCGCGACGAACAACAGATCCGAAAGCCGGTTGAGATAGGCGAGCACCGGCCCGCCGGTTTCCGGTTCCGCTTGCATAAGCGCCACGACCAGCCGCTCGGCCCGCCGCGTCACCACCCGCGCCAGATGCAGGCCCACCGCCAGGGCGCCGCCGCCGGGCAGCACGAAGCTCGTCAGCGGTTCGAGATCGGCGTTGAAGGCATCGATCTGGTTTTCGAGCCAGGAAACCTGCACCCCGGTGATCCTCAGATGCCGGCCGGCCTTCGCCGATTGCGGCGGGTTGGCAAGATCGCTGCCGAGATCGAACAGATCGTTCTGTACCCGGGCGAGCACCCAGTCGAGGCGCGGCATTTTCGAAGTGTGAAGGCGTGCCGCCCCGACAAAGGCATTGACCTCGTCGACGGTGCCGAAGGCCTCGACCCTGAGGTCGTCCTTTCGCCGGCGCGGGCCGGAGACGAGCCCGGTCGTGCCGTCATCGCCGGTGCGGGTATAGATCCTGTTGAGTTTGACCATAAGAGCCGTCCCGTATCAGCCTTTCGGAGCAAAAAGCGCCACCGCGATCATCAGCAGGATCACGGCGACGAACTGCACCAGCACGCGAGCCCGCATCAGCTTCTGACTGAGGCTACCCGGACCGCCGCGGAACATGTTCCAGAAGCCGAGCGCAAGAATCACCACGACGCCGATGCGCGCGGTCAGGATCAGCATGCTCAGCGCGACCTGCAAGATGCTATTCATCTTGCGCTGTCGGCCCGGATGCGAAACGAACCAAGAGCGCCTGCGACAAAGAGTCATAGATGGCACGAATTCTGCGACTCGTGAACAGTTCGCGATGCGTCGTCAGCCAGATCTCGAGCGGCGGGATTTCGATTTCGGGCAGCAGCGCCTCCATGCCGGGCGTCTGTTGCACCAGATTCGCCTGGGCGAAGCCGATGCCGAGACCGGCCCTGATCAGTTCCCAGCCGAGTGTCTGGCTGTCGGTGCGCAAAACGAAATCGGAGCGCGACACGTCGAACCCGTTGGCCCGCGCCCCGGCAACGATCAGATCGGAGCGGTCGAGCCCGATCAGATCATGGTCGAGCAGTGCGGTCATCGTCCCGGGGCGACCGCGCCGGTCGAGATAGGATTTGTGGGCGCAGCACACCAGCGGCAGGTCCGCGATGTGGCGGGTGACCAGATCGAGCTGGGTCGGCCGCAGCATGCGGATGGCGATATCGGCTTCGCGCAACAGCAGGTTTTCGATCGAATCCGAGGCCACCAGTTCGAGCTGCACATCGGGATAAGCCTGGCGGATCGGTCCGAGCATGTCGGGCAGGACGTAATGGGAAAAGACGTCGGAGGCGGTGAGGCGCACGGTACCGGCCAGTTCGAGCGACTGGCCCTCGGCGATGGCCCGCGCCTCGGCAAGGGCGGCGCGCGCCTTGCGCACCGGTTCGAACAGCATCAGCCCCGCCTCGGTCGGCTTCAGCCCCTTGAGGGTGCGCTCGAACAGGGTCAAGCCGAGCGCCTGTTCGAGTGATTCGACATGACGTCCCAGGGTCGGCTGCGACAGGCCGAGCCGCCGCGCCGCGCCCGAAAGCGAGCCTTCCGCCACCACCGCTTCATAGCTGCGCCACAGGGTCCAGTCCGGTCCTTCGCCGATTTTATTATTCACTTTTGAATATCCATGCAAAGATTTCTGATAGTTCCACTTCAATATTGAATGGATTACATCCTCGCCGAGCAAACGCAAGAGGCCCCACCATGCAAAAAACCATCACAATCCTCGGCCTGAACGGCCGCATCGGCCAGGAAGCCGCCCGTGCCTTCGTCGCCGCCGGCTGGCAGGTCGCGGGGCTCGGGCGCAGCGACCGCGTCCACATCCCCGGCGTCCGCTTCATCGCCGGCGATGCCGACCGGCCCGAAGACGTCGCCCGCGCTTCGGCCTGCTCCGAAGTTGTGCTCGACGCCGTAAACCTGCCATACGACAAATGGGACAGGGACCGTTTCGAAAAAAGCCTTGCCGCCCGTCTCGCGGGCCTCTCGGGTTCCGGCAAGACCCTGTTGTATCCCGGCAATATCTACGGTTTCGCCGCAGAAACCCATGTGCTGACGCCTCAGACGCCGGAAAACCCGCCCCGCGACAAGGGCGAAATCCGTATCCGGCTGGAAAAAATGCTCAAGGACGCGACCGTCAGGGACAGTCTGCAGGTGATCGTGCTGCGCGCGCCCGACTTTTTCGGCCCCGGCGCCAGCGGCACGATGTTCGACCTGATCATGCTGAAGAACATCAGGCGCGGCCAGCTCGTCTATCCCGGCGACCCGAAGATCGGCCATTCCTGGGCCTATCTGCCCGACCTTGCCCGTGCCTTCGTCCGCGTCGCCGAGGAACGGCAGACGCTCGAACGCTTCGACCGGCTGCATTTTGCCGGCGCGTTCCGGACCGGCCTTGAGCTTCTCGATTCGGCCGAACGCGCCCTCAAGCAGCCGCTGACGCTCAAACAGGTCAACTGGCTGCCCTACAAGGTGCTTGCCCTGTTCGTGCCGATCCTCAGGGAGGTGATCAAGATGAACTATCTCTGGGAGAACCCGCACCGGCTCGTCGATCCGCGTCTCGACGCCCTCATCGGTCCGGACTTCCTGACCCCGTTCGACGAGGCGCTGGCGGCAACGCTTTTGTCCTATCTGCCCGAGGCGGAGGGGAGCGGGAAATTGGCGACGGCGGCGGTTTGAGACTTGCCCGAGCCGGTCAACCCAAGTCCCGTCATTGCGATCCGAAGGGACAGATCGTGCCGGCGGCACGATCTGAGGTCCGAAGGATGCGACCACAAGCAAAGTGAGCACGCGTTCTGATTCCATCGGAATGCGTGTTGCTCTAGAATCCCAGCTCCTCCCGCACCTGACGCGCCGTCCGGCCCAGCGCCCGCAGATCCCCGAGGGACGGCGCGCCCTTGGATTTGGAGAGCTTGCGCCCGTCCGATCCGAGAATGAGCCTGTGGAAGGAGTAGACCGGCGTCTTGAGGCCCAGGAGCATCTGCAGCAGCACGTGGATATCGGTCGCCGCCTCCATGTCGGTGCCGCGCGTCACATGGGTGACGCCCTGGGCCGCATCGTCGACGACTACCGCCAGATGATAGCTCGCCGGCGCGTCCTTGCGCCTGAGCACGACATCGCCCCAGCGCTCCGGCCGGGCAAAACGGATCTCGGGCCGGTCCTCGGGCAAGGGCGCCGCCACCGCATAGCTCAGCATCCCCGCCCGCCGCGCCGCTTCGGCGACATCGAGCCGGATCTGGGCCCGTTCGCCCGAAGCGATGCGATCCGCCGTCTCCCTTTCCGAAAGATGCCGGCAGGTGCGGGGATAGATCGGCGCGCCGTCCGGATCGCGGCCGTCCGCCTTCGCGGCGATCTCGGCACGGGAGCAAAAGCACGGATAGACCAGCCCGAGCCTGTCGAGCCGGGCGATCGCTGCGTCATAGGCGGCGACCCGGCTGGACTGAAAAAGCACCTCGCCATCCCAGGCGAGACCGAGCCAGGTCAGGTCGTCAATGATCGCGTCGGCGAATTCCGGCTTGCTCCGACCCGGATCGATGTCTTCCATTCTGAGCAGGAACCTGCCACCCATCCGGCCCGCCGCCCGATGGGCATAAAGGGCCGAATAGGCGTGCCCGAGATGCAGATGGCCATTGGGGCTTGGCGCGAATCTCAAAATCGGCTCGGATGGGGACATTCTCTGATGCCTTTTGCCAAAGCGACGTGACTAGCATGCCGGACGGACAGATTGAAACGATCGATGATCGCGACGTGCTGGCGCGGCATTTGAAACGCCTTGTCATCGCCGATCCGCGTCTCGCCCCGATCCTTGCCGGGGTCGGCGAGGTGCCGCTCCGGCGCGAGTCGGGCGGCTTCATCGGCATGGCGCGGATCGTCAATGCCCAGATGCTGTCGGTCAAAAGCGCCGCCGCCATCCATGCCCGCTTCACCGCCCTTTTCGAAACGCCGGACGCCCATGCTCTCGCCGGCGTTAGCGACGAGGAGCTGCGCGCCGCCGGGCTGTCGCGCGCCAAGGTCCGGACCCTGCGCCATCTCGCCGCAGAAGAAGTCGCCGGAAGGCTCGATTATGCCGCTCTCGCCGGTCTGCCGGCCGATCAGGCCATCGCCCGCCTGACCGCCCTTTCCGGCATCGGGCGGTGGAGCGCCGAAATCTATCTCTTGTTCTGCTGCGGCCATCCCGACATTCTGCCGGCCGGCGATCTGGCGCTGCGGAAGGCGGCGCAATCGGTGCTGGCGCTGGAAAAGCTGCCTTCGGAGCGGCAGTTGCGCGTTTTCGCTGAAGCCTGGTCGCCCTGGCGCGGTGCCGCCGCGCATCTGCTCTGGCGGCACTATGCAAAGACGCGAAAGCGGGAGGGAATAATCGGATGATGCTCAATCTTTCCGGCCCGATCATCCGGCCGAAATCCGGCGATGCGCAATCCCTTCTGGTTTTGCTGCATGGCTACGGATCGGACGGTCAGGACCTGATCGGCCTCGCGCCGCTTTTCGCCGACCTCCTGCCCGCGCCCCTGGTCTTCTCGCCCAACGGTCCGGAACCCTGCCCGCTCAATCCCGCCGGATATCAGTGGTTTCCGCTCGAGACATCCTCGGCGCTGATGTGTCTGGACGGGATCGAGGACGCCGCCACGACCGTGCATATGCTGCTTGAAGGCCTGTGGGCCGAAACCGGGCTCGGCCCGTCCCGGACCCTGCTTTGCGGCTTCAGCCAGGGCGGCATGCTCTCGCTGTATGCCGGACTTTGCCGAGCCGAACCGCTGGCCGGTCTCGTCTCCTTTTCCGGCGGGCTGCCCTTCGACGAGGCGTGCTGGCCGGAGATCGAGGCGACCCCGCCGGTTCTTCTGGTGCATGGCGACAACGACGAGGTGGTGCCGACCATGATGTCGATCTCGACCGCCGATGCCCTGAGGATGCACGGGCTCGACGTCGAACATCACATCTCGCCCGGCTGTCCGCATGCCATCGCGCCGGACGGCATCGAGGCGGCGCGGCGCTTCATTGCCGCCCATATGCCGCAGCCATAGCCCGGGCGCGCTTTCACCCCGGCAGAATCGCCTGCGCCTTCACCTTGCAGCCGCATCGATTTCGCCAAAAGCCGGCATCCACCTTCTCGCGCCATGCGCCCTGCGTCAGCAAACGCTTCACAGCGCTGTCACACTCACGCTAAACTATGCGCGCGGTTTCGTGAGTGATTCATATTCGGAGCGTGTGTGGTGACGGTCCATGTCTCACCAGAATCCTGTCCGGCTCTCGTGCTGAACGCGGACTTTCGTCCCCTCAGCTACTACCCGCTGTCGCTCTGGTCCTGGCAGGACGCCATCAAGGCGGTGTTCATGGATCGGGTGAACATCGTTTCCGAATACGACACGGAAGTCCGAAGTCCGAGCTTCACCATGAAGCTGCCCTCCGTCGTGTCCTTGCGTGAATATGTCCAGCCCGCCCGCTACCCCGCCTTCACCCGATTCAACGTTTTCCTGCGCGACCGCTTCCAGTGCCAGTATTGCGGCGCCCATCACGACCTGACCTTCGATCATGTCGTCCCGCGCTCGCGCGGCGGTCGCACCACCTGGGAAAACGTCGTCGCCGCCTGCGCCCCGTGCAATCTCAAGAAGGGCAACCGGTTGCCGCGCGAAATCAACATGATCCCGGTGCAGAAACCATACCGGCCCTCCGTCCACGACCTGCACAACAACGGGCGAGCCTTCCCGCCCAATTATCTGCACGAAAGCTGGATGGACTATCTCTACTGGGATACCGAGCTGGAGCCGTAACCGGGCTCATTCGGGCGCCGGCAGATCGCGCCATTGTTCGACCGCCAGATCGACCATGCCGCGCGCCCCGGCCACGACCGCGTCCGCCGACCCGATCCGGACCTTTCGGACCGCGCCCGTATCCAGCAGGATGGCGCCCAGATCGAGGAAATGCGCCATGTCTCCGGTCGGAGGCTCCTTGTAGCTGACCCATTGCCGTATACCGTCGACCAGAACGGGGGCACCCGCGGGTACGTCCGGCCGGTCAGGCCAGGCGCGCAGTTCCGCCAGGTGCAACAGGGTGCAACTGTCGAACCCGACCCCGAGCAGCAGGACGGTGGCGTCGCGCGCATAGAGCCGCGCCAGGGGCGAGTGCTCCCCCAGGGGGCTTTCGAGCCGATGATCCCCGACAATGTCCGCTGCCGCCGGGCCGCTCGCGGCGAAAGAGCAGTTGGGATGGGCACTGCGCAGCGTTCCCGGCCAGGTCCGGAACAGTTCGGCAATCACGCCCATGCCACGGGTCGGCGTGGTTGCGGGGTCGTAGGCCGGCACCTCGGCCCGGATGGTCCCGATCCAGGTTTCGGGAACCGGCGGCGCCTGCCAGTTGGCGGGGTCGGTCAATTGTCCCGAATGTGCCGGCATGACGAGCGTTCCGGCCGGACCGACGGCATCGAAAAGCGCTTCGATCACGGCGACCGGGCCGCCGGCGACCCAGCCGAGCGCGCTGAGCGCGGAATGGACGAGCACGGTCATGCCCTCCGTGATGCCAGCCGCCCGCAGATCGGCCGTCAGGCTATGCCGTGTCCGGGGTTCCGGTGTCGCCGCGATGATCCGGGCTTCGTCCATCCTGCGCTCAGCGCGTTCGGATCGGTCGCCGAAAACCGATCACTTGGACTTCATGCGCTGGAACTGGCCGAGCACCGACCAGCCGAGCAGGAAGGAGATGACGGCCGAGGCGATGGCGTTGTAGCCGGCCATGGTCAGGCCGAACAGCGAGAAATCGATGGCGTCGCACGGGACCACCTCGACCGCGCTCAGATTGCTGATCTGGTTGAAATCGATGGCAACGCCGGGGCCGGTGCACGAGCTCGGGCCGGGCCAGAACTTCCACTGTACGCCGACGTGATAGACGGCAAGGCCGATCGAGACGATGAAGATCAGGGTGGCGATCGCGGTGAGACCGATGCGCAGCGGCACCGGGATCCATTTCCACAAGGCGAGAACCAAAGCCAGCAGCGGTACACCGAGATAATAGGGCCAGCGCTGCAGCAGGCAGAGTTCGCAGGGCAGAATGCCGCCGACATATTGCGAGCCGAGCGCCCCGAGGATCACCACCAGGGCGATGGCGAAACCGGTAAGGGCCCGGATCGGGAACGGATGCGACGAAAAGAGCAATTCGAGATATTGGCGCGCCAATGCGATCAGCTTGCGCATTTTTCGGTCCTATTTGACGAAGGCGAACACGGCAAAACCGCCGACCAGCAGGGCGACGAAAGCGGTGGTGACGAGCGCCAGGCGCTTTTCGACGAAATCACGGATCGGCTCGCCGAACCAGTAGAGCAGCGCCGCCACGATGAAGAACCTCAGGGCGCGGGCAATGATGGAGGCGGCAATGAAGGCGGCGAACTCCATGCCGGCGACACCGGCGGCGATGGTCAGGATCTTGTACGGGATCGGGGTCATGCCCTTGATGATCAGGATCCAGACGCCGTAATCGTTGAACAATTGCGCGAATCCGGCGAATTCGGCGCCCATGTGGTAAAAATCGACGATCGGTTTGCCGATCGATTCATACAGCGCGAAGCCGATCAGATAGCCGAACATGCCGCCGATGACCGAGGTCAGCGTCGCCCAGGCCGCATAGACGAAGGCGCGCGAACGCTTGGCCAGGATCATCGGAATCAGCATGACGTCCGGCGGAATCGGAAAGAACGAGGATTCCGCAAAGCTGACGGCCGCCAGGGCCCACAGGGCATAGCGACCTTCGGCAAGCTTCATGACCCAGTCATAGAGGCGGCGCAGCATCAGCGTCTCCATCGGAGCGTGTCCGGGCAAAGCGGGAGCCGGGTTGCCGGTTCGGACACGCGACCACTCCAAAGCTTAGGCCATGCGTTTTAATTCTTTCAAAACCATGCATGGCCTGAGCGGGAACCCTCATCTTCAAATCCGGGATTATCAGCAGGAGCCGGCAGGATTTGGGCGCCGGGAAAGTGAGAGCTTTGCGCCAATTGGTCAACGACCTGACTGAGAAATAGCTTAATCGCCGGCAATGGATGGTGCCCCCCGCCGGGGTCGAACCGGCACGCCCGCAAAGGCGCGGGATTTTGAGTCCCGTGCGTCTACCAATTCCGCCAGAGGGGCCACGAAAGCAAGCACCTACCAGACCGGGGCCGGCACGGCAAGTATTGCTTCCTGGTACGCGATGTCGTCGCCCGGCGGGCCGCTTTTTGCATGTGCCGAAAAATGCGTTCGATGTCGATGGCGCCGTGAAACGGCCGCAGTTGCCGTCTTGCATGTTTGATCCACAGCGTGGAATTATCGCGCCGGCCGACGAATCACCGCCGGAACATCTGCAACGTGCAAGGGGAGGACGACTTGCGCGATCTTGAAGCCATGGTTGACGACATGTCGCTCGAAGAGCAGGTTCTGCTGCTCTCCGGCCGCGATTCCTGGACGATTCCGGGCAATGCAAGGCTCGGTTTCGGACCCCTGAAGGTCACGGACGGCCCGAATGGCGCCCGAGGCGGCGGCTCGCTGATCGGCGGTGTCACGGCGGCGGCCTTCCCCATCGGCATCGCGCTCGGCGCTTCCTGGAACACGGCGCTGGTTGGCGAGATCGGCGCGGCGCTGGCTGACGAGGCCCGGTCCAAGGGCGCGCGCGTCCTACTGGCGCCGACCGTCAACATCCAGCGTTCGGTGACCAACGGGCGCAATTTCGAGTGCTTTTCGGAAGACCCGGTTCTGACCGCCAGGCTCGCCGCCGCCTATATCACCGGGCTGCAGAAAAAGGGGATCGCGGCGACGATCAAGCATTTCGCCGGCAATGAAAGCGAGATCGAGCGCACCACCGCCAGTTCCGAGATCGATGAGCGCAGTCTGCGCGAGGTCTATCTGCTGCCCTTCGAGACGGCGGTAAAAGCCGCCGGCACCTGGGCGGTGATGTCGTCCTACAACAAGCTCAACGGCACCTATTCGGCCGAGAACCGCTGGCTTCTGACCAAGGTCCTCAGGCAGGACTGGGGCCATGACGGCATCGTCATGTCGGACTGGTTCGGCTCGCGTTCGACCGCTCCGACCGTCAATGCCGGGCTCGATCTCGAAATGCCCGGCCCGACCCGCGACCGGGGCGACAAGCTCATCGATGCGGTCAGGGCCGGCCAGGTGGCGCCCGAGACCGTCCGCGCCAGCACCCTCAGAATGCTGCGCCTTCTCGAGCGCACCGGTGCGCTCGATGCGACCGAGCTGGAAGAGGAGCGGGCCGAGGACCGGCCGGAACACCGCGCCCTCATCCGCCGTGCCGGCGCCGAGGCCATGGTGCTGCTGAAAAATGACGGCCTGCTGCCGCTCGATCCGGCCGGATCCGGCAAGATCGCCGTGATCGGCCCCAACGCCAAGCATGCCCGCATCATGGGCGGCGGCTCGGCCCAGCTCAATCCGCATTACAGCGTCAGCCCCTGGGACGGCCTTGAAGCCGTGTTCGGCACCGATCGCCTCCTTTATGCCGAAGGCTGCACCAATCACCGTTTCGAGGATGTCGTCAGGGGCACGTTCAGGGCGGAGTATTTCGCCAACACCGAATTTGCCGGCGCGCCGGCATATGTTGGGGAACAGATCGATTCCAGCGCCTTCTTCATGGACATCATCGCCGACGGCAAGGTCGATCCGAAGCATTTCTCGGTCCGCTATACCGGCACCTACATTCCTGACCACAGCGGCCGACACCGGGTTGGCGGCTATGCCGCCGGCTATTTGCGCGTCTTTGTCGACGGGACGCTTGTCGTCGACGCATCGGCGGGCAGATGGCAAAAGGGCCGGACCTTTTTCGAGGAAGGCTGTGACGAAGTCGTCGGCGAGATCGAGCTGGATGAGGGCCGGGCCTACGAACTCGTTATCGAACTGACGAGCAAAACGTCCGACAATCTTCACCTGACCGCCTTTGCCGTCGGCATCGGCTTCCCCTTGGGCGACGCGGCCATCGCCGAAGCCGTCAGGGTCGCGTCCGGGGCCGATCTGGCGCTGGTCCTTGTCGGGCGCAGCGGCGAATGGGATACCGAGGGCAGCGACCTCACCACCATCAACCTGCCCGGCCGGCAGGACGAACTGGTTGCCGCCGTCGCCGGCGCCAATTCCAGGACCATTGTCGTGCTGCAGACCGGCGGACCGGCCGAAATGCCCTGGCTCGGCGATGTCGCCGGCCTGATCGAGGCCTGGTATCCCGGTCAGGAAACGGGCAATGCGCTTGCCGATGTGCTTACCGGCAAGGCCGAACCGGGCGGCCGCCTGCCCCAGAGCTTTCCGGCGAAATGGGCCGACAATCCGACCCATTCGCAGGACCCGGAAGTCTATCCCGGCTTCGACGGCAAGGTCCGTTACGAGGAAGGCGTCTTTGTCGGCTACCGCCATTACCAGCACAAAGGCATCGCCCCGCTCTTTCCCTTCGGCTTCGGCCTTTCCTACACGAGCTTCGAAATGACCGGATTCACGGTCGAGAATCTGATGGCGCGCGACGGCGTCGTCCGCGTCCATGCCGGCGTGCGCAATACCGGCGCCCGGGCCGGTTCGACGGTGGTCGGCATCTATGTCGGGGACATCGCCGCCTCGGTGCCGCGCCCCTTCAAGGAGCTCAAGGCCTTCGCCAAGCTGGCGCTCGATGCCAATGACGGACGGACCGTCACGCTCGATCTCAAACCGCGCGATTTCGCCTTTTTCGACGTCGCGGCCCAGTGCTGGCGGATCGAATCGGGCCGGTTCGAAATCCTTTGCGGCTTTTCCGCCGCCGACATCGTGGCCAGCGCCGAGGTCGAGCTCGAAGATGCAACCCTGCCACTCGACGGAGATTTGTAGAAACTGGAGCTTCCGTTCTGATGGAATCGGAACGGAAGCTTCAGGTTATCGAGTGGTCGCGTTTTCGAACTGGCGAACCGGTATCCACTTCGCCTGAAAACGCTCCAATTCTGCGGGGGCGTTTCACGTATTCAACCAATCGCCCTTCGTCATTGCGATGAACATGGCGACCAAGCAATCCATGGACGGCAGGCTTTGCGCCTGTGGCTCCGGATTGCCGCGCGCGCTTTCGAGCGCTCACAATGACGTTGGGAGCGCTTCCAGCCAAAGGTGAAGGACTTAAGGGTTCTTCAGGTTTTGACGGAAGCGGCTCGAAACGGGCCATCGCCTCGGCGGGGCCGGAAAACCGTGCTACTCGGCGGCCAGGCGCACCTTGCCGTCGCGCGCGTCATAGTCCTGGCGCGCCTCGACGATGTCGGCGTGATGGGCGACCGACCAGTCCCACAGCCCGCCGATGACCGGCAACAGCGTGCGGCCGAGCGGGGTCAGGGCATATTCGACGCGGGGCGGAATTTCCGGATACATGGTCCGAACGACCAGGCCGTCGCGTTCGAGGTTCCTGAGGGTCAGGGTCAGCATGCGCTGGGAAATGCCGCCGATTTCACGCTTGAGCGTGTTGAAGCGAACCGGTCCGTCGTCGAGCTGCCCGACCACCATGACGCTCCATTTGTCGCCGATACGGTTGAGGACATCGCTCATGGCCGAGCAGTTGGCGCCCGGATCGTTGTCTTGCTGCAACATCGTTAGGATCGCTTTGAAACCAGGTTGAGAATGTAGCTCCGGTTTAGTTACGTAACCGGAGCACATTTTGCAACCGCTATTTGGACACCGAGCCGTTGTCCGTTTCACGCCGCCCGATGTTCGGCGGAATAAAGGCCGACGTAATAGTCGAGTTCGGGGCCGCCGACGCCAAGGATTTCGCAGACCTTTTTCATGAAGCTGACCGGCGCCATCCCCGATGCAGTGATGATGCCGTCGGCGCTGACGGCGTCCGGGCGGTCCCGATAGAAGGCCTTGCCGCCATAACCGGGGATGGCGGCGAGAAATTCGGTGTCATTGCTGGTGTGCGGCACCGAATCGAGCAGGCCGGATGCGGCCAGCGCCCTGGTTGCCCCACAGATCGCAGCGACCGGCTTGCCGGCGGCGTGGACGTCTTTCAGCAAAGCTCCGATATCCGGTGCCTGATCCGTTTCCCAGGCGGACCCGCCATTGAGCACCAGCAGATCCATCCCGTCCGCATCGAGCGTTTCGAGCGCCAGGTCGGGCGTCACCCGAAAGCCGCCCGCCGATCTCACCGGTTTTCCGCCGGCACTGGCCGTCAGCACCTCGACGCCATAGTAGGTCCTCAGGGCGGCCGCGAGCAGCGCGCTTTCCCAGTCGGCGTAGTTCTCGGTCAAAACGATAACGATTCTTGACATCATGGTTCTCGCCTTGTTGCGACACGACACCTTTTATAGACATGAACTGTCAAATTTTGGCAGTAGCTGTCTTGGCAGCCCGGCGAGGATTTCTCCGGTTTTCCGCCCCTTCTGTTCCGCCCCGGTTTCGTCGTACCGTCGCATTGCGGGCATCGCTGTCGGCTGCTAGGAAAACCCCGCCTTTGTGAGCGATCAATCGGAGCGAATTCAGCATGCGCGCCTTGCGGCACAGACTTTTCCTGGCCCTTTGTCTTGCGCTTGCCCTGCTTTCCGCCGCGCCGGTCCTGGCGCAGCCGCGGCTTCTGGTCGACATGGACAGCGGCCAGGTACTGTTCGCCGAGGATGCGGGCCTGGCCTGGCATCCGGCCTCGCTGACCAAGCTGATGACCGCCTATGTCACGTTCGAGGCGATCGCGGCCGGGCGCGTCGGCCTTTCGACCCCGGTGATCATGTCGGCACGCGCCGTCGAAGAGCCGCCGGCCAAGTCCGGTCTGCCCGTCGACACGGCGATGACCTTGAAGAACGCGCTCTACCTGATGCTGGTCAAATCGGCCAACGACGTCGCCGTCGCCGTGGCCGAGACGGTGGGGGGGAATGTCGAGGACTTCGTCGCCGAGATGAATGCGACGGCGAAAACGCTCGGGCTGACCAACACCCACTATGTCGATCCCAACGGGCTGAGCGATACGGGTCAGCAGACCTCGGCGCGTGATCTTGCCGTTCTCGCCCTCGCCATCCGGGAACGTTTCCCCCAATACGACGAGATTTTCGCCACCGAGTCGGTGCGGCTCGGCAAGGTGCGGCTCGAAAGCCACAACAACCTTCTGACCGAGTTCGCCGGCACCACCGGCATGAAGACCGGGTTCATCTGTGCCGCCGGGCTCAACATGGTCGCGACCGCCACCCGCAACGGCCGCGATCTGATGGCGGTGATTCTCGGCGCCTCTTCGGCGCGCGAGCGCGGCGAGGAAGCGGCGCAATTGCTGCTCGAGGGGTTCGTCGGCGACCTCACCGATACGGGCCGACCCGTTGCGAGTCTCGCCAACTCGGCGGCGCCGCCGACCGACATGCGGCCAACCATCTGCGGCAAGGGCGCCAAGGACTATGTCGCCGCCCGCAAGAAGGCCTACCCTTACGGTCTTGAAGGCGAACCGAGCTTTCTGGAGGACACCATCCCGCCCCGGACCTACACCGCCAGCCTGCTCGGCAGGATGCGCGACGTGCCCCTGCCGCAGCCGCGCCCGCTCTGGGCCCCGGCACCACCCCCGCCGCCGGGCGCCGATATTCCGCTTCCGCGACCGCGGCCGTTCCTGAGAGGGGGTTTGTAGGGCGCACACCTCAATGAAAATTTCGCCCCGAAGGCAGCGCCGCCTCGGCCGCCCGCCGCGTCCGTTCCGTCCGCGCCGCGTCCATGGCGATCCAGGGGTTCTGGCGTGGCCCGCGCCCCTCGTCGACCCGCGCCAGCGCGCCATTTCCGACGCCCGCGTCGTCATCGCTCAGGGCCGTGATCGCCGCGGTCAGATCGGCCATCTCGCGGGCAATGAGGTGGATGACCTCGCCCTCGCGCTGCACCTGACCCCTGATGGCGACGAAACGGGCCCCCAGCACCACCCGGCGCCAGACCTCGAAGACCCTGGGCCAGATGATGACGTTGGCG
>CAZKTH010000027.1:0-18961 GCA_964555575.1 uncultured Devosiaceae bacterium
GGTCGGTCCTCAGCTGGCGAAAAGCCGGGATCCGTTTTTTCGCACGATGCTCTAGCCGCCACTCCGGTCGCATCGCGAAACCCCCGGCCGGCCCGGGGGTTTTCTTTCGGCGGCCATCCTCGCGCCCACCGACGCCGCCATGCGACTCTTCGTCCCGAAACCCTTGGCGGACTTGCTTTGGCGCGGCAATCAGCAAGGCTCATCACGAGGGGCCCGGTTCCGGCAAGTGCCCGCATCCAGGCTTTTCCGCCCGCCCGTCCCTGCCGGATCAGACGTTTTTTGCCTGTTCGCCAGTTCCTTGCGGCGGCATAACGTGGCATTTAGATCGCTTTGGTGGAAAAGCTCGCATTTGCGCCGCGTTTTGGCGACAATCCTGTCGGCGCAATGGCTCTCAGGCTATTGCTAAGCCTTTGTATTTTGTATGCTGTGCGCGCAACAGGCCGTCAGTGCCCTGCCGGGAAGCTGTGCTCCCGAGGGCAAAGAGTGCGTCAGGAGGAACGTCCCGAACCATGCTCGATTGGGACAAATTGCGGATCTTCCACACAGCGGCCGAGTCCGGCAGCTTCACCCATGCCGCTGACCGGCTGAACATGAGCCAGTCCGCCGTGTCGCGCCAGGTCTCCGCCCTCGAGGACGATCTCGGCCTGAAGCTGTTCATCCGCCATGCCCGCGGCCTGGTCCTGACCGAGGTCGGCGAGCAGCTCTTCCGCACCGCCCATCGCATGCACTGGGAGCTACAGCAGGTCGAATCGGCGATGAGCGAAAGTCAGGAGGTGCCGACCGGGCCGCTGCAGGTGACGACCACCGTCGGCTTCGGCTCGACCTGGCTGGCTTCGCGCGTCAACGAATTCGTCGCGCTCTATCCCACCATCCAGCTCGAGGTGAAGCTCAACGATGCCGAACTCGACCTTGCCATGCGCGAGGCCGACGTCGCCATCAGGCTGCACCGTCCGGTGCAGTCCGAAATGATCCAGCGCAAGCTGTTCACGGTGCATTTCCACCTCTATGCCTCCCGGGACTATGTCAAGGAATACGGCGCACCCAAGGCGCCGGAGGACCTCGACCAGCACCAGATCATCACTTTCGGCGAGCCGGTGCCCTCCTATCTCGGCGACGTCAATTTCCTCGAACGCTTCGGCCGGTCGGACAACTCGCTCAGGCGCTCCGCCGTCAAGATCAACGCCATCTACGGCCAGATGTATGCCTGCCGCGCCGGTGCCGGCATCGCCATGCTGCCCGATTATATCGTCGAGGGCGTGGACGAACTCGTCCATGTCATGGAAGACGTCGAACTGCCGGCTTTCGACACCTATTTCGTCTACACGCCCGCCCTCAAGAGCTCCAAGCGCGTCGGCGTCTTCCGCGATTTTCTCGTCGCCAAGGCACGGGAATGGGGATTTTAGAGCATCGTGCGCAAAAGCGGGTCCCGGTTTTGCGCCAACCGAGGACCGACCCGAAGGGACAGATCGTGCCGGTGGCACGATCTGAGGTCCGAAGGATGCGACAACAAGAACATGGAGCGGCGAAGCGATTCAACTTGAACGCGCGCCGCTCTAGACGATCCTTCGATCCGGGATCGGCCCGTCCGGCCCCGATGATGTCTTTTCCAACCCGGGCCTGCCCCTCAATCGCTTGCGGGTAAAAGATGCCGATTGCCAAAATCCTCGTCGCCAATCGCAGTGAAATCGCCATTCGCGTGTTTCGCGCCGCCAATGAACTCGGGATCAAGACCGTCGGGGTCTTCGCCGAGGAAGACAAGCTGGCGCTGCACCGTTTCAAGGCCGACGAAGCCTATCTGATCGGCAAGGGCCGCGGACCGGTCGAGGCCTATCTGCAGATCGACGAATATATCCGCATCGCCAGGCTGGCCGGCGCCGACGCCATCCATCCCGGCTACGGTCTGTTGTCGGAGAGCCCGGAGTTCGTGGATGCCTGCACCGCGGCCGGCCTCGTCTTCATCGGCCCGACCGCCGAGACCATGCGGAGCCTGGGCAACAAGGTCTCGGCCCGCAACATGGCGATCGCAGCCGGCGTACCGGTGGTGCCGGCGACAACGCCCCTGCCCGACGATCTCGACGAAGTGGCCCGCATGGCCGCCGAGATCGGCTATCCGCTGATGCTCAAGGCGAGCTGGGGCGGTGGCGGCCGCGGCATGCGCGCCCTCAGGAACGAAAAGGATCTCAGGCATGTCGTGCCGGAGGCCAGGCGCGAGGCCAAGGCCGCCTTCGGCAAGGACGAGATGTATCTGGAAAAGCTCGTCGAGCACGCCCGCCATGTCGAGGTGCAGATCCTGGGCGACGAACACGGCAATCTCGTCCATCTGTTCGAGCGCGACTGCTCGGTACAGCGCCGCAACCAGAAGGTGGTCGAGCGCGCCCCGGCGCCCTATCTCGACGACAGACAGCGGGCCGAACTGACCGCAGCGGCCCTGAAGATCGGCCGCGCCGCCAGCTACCGCTCGGCCGGCACGGTCGAGTTTCTCATGGATGTGGGCAGCGGCAAGTTCTTTTTCATCGAGGTCAATCCGCGCATCCAGGTCGAGCACACCGTCACCGAGGAGGTGACCGGCATCGACATCGTCAAGGCGCAGATCCACATCGTGGAAGGCGCCAGGATCGGAACGCCCGAATCCGGCGTTCCGGCCCAGGAAAACATCCGCCTCAACGGCCATGCCCTGCAATGCCGGCTGACCACCGAGGATCCGGAAGAGAATTTCATTCCCGATTACGGCCGCATCACCGCCTATCGCGGCGCCACCGGCTTCGGTATCCGCCTGGACGGCGGCACCGCCTATTCGGGCGCCGTCATTACCCGCTACTACGATCCGCTTCTGGAAAAGGTCACCGCCTGGGCGCCGACGCCACTGGAGGCGATCCACCGCATGGACCGCGCCCTCAGGGAATTCCGCATCCGTGGCGTCCAGACCAATCTGGCCTTCCTCGAAAACATCATCGACCACCCCAAGTTCCGCGACAATTCCTATACGACGCGCTTCATCGACACCACGCCGGAGCTGTTCGACATCGAGAGGCGCAGGGACCGCGCCTCCAAGCTCCTGACCTATATCGGCGACGTGACCGTCAACGGCCACCCCGAGGTGCGCGACCGTCCGCGCCCGCCGGCCGACGCGGCATCGCCGGTCGTTCCCGATTTCTTCTTCAGGCCGGTCCGGGACGGCACCCGCCAGATCCTCGAACGCGAAGGCGCCAAGGGCCTGGCCGACTGGCTCAGGGACCAGAAACAGGTCCTTTTTACCGACACCACCATGCGCGACGCCCATCAGTCGCTCCTGGCCACCCGCATGCGCACCTACGACATCGCCCGTGTCGCCGGCGCCTATGCCAGGGGCCTGCCGAACCTTTTCTCGCTGGAAAGCTGGGGCGGCGCCACCTTCGACGTCGCCATGCGTTTCCTCAACGAGGATCCCTGGGAGCGTCTCAAAAAGATCCGCGATGCGGCGCCGAACATTCTGACCCAGATGCTTTTGAGGGGCTCGAACGGGGTGGGGTACACCAATTATCCCGACAATGTCGTCAGGTTCTTCGTGCGGGAGGCGGCAAAGGGCGGCGTCGACGTCTTCCGCGTCTTCGACTGCCTCAACTGGGTCGAGAACATGCGCGTCTCGATGGACGCGGTGATCGAAAGCGGCAAGGTCTGCGAGGGCGCCCTGTGCTACACCGGCGACATGCTCGACCCGAAGCGGTCGAAATACGATCTCAAATACTATGTGAATCTCGCCAAGGATCTGGAGGCGGCCGGCGCCCACATCCTCGGCATCAAGGACATGGCCGGCCTGATGAAGCCGGCCGCCGCCAGGGTGCTGATCTCGACCCTCAAGCAGGAAGTCGGCATCCCGATCCATTTCCACACCCACGACACGTCGGGCGCCGCCGCAGCCACGGTGCTGGCGGCGGTGGAGGCGGGCGTGGATGCGATCGACGCGGCGATGGACGCCTTGTCCGGCACCACCTCGCAGCCCTGTTTCGGCGCCCTCAACGAGGCGCTCAAGGGTTCCGAACGCGATCCGGGCTTCGATCCCGAAATCATCAGGCGGCTGAGCTTTTACTGGGAGGCGGTGCGCAACCAGTACCGCGCCTTCGAAAGCGATCTGAGATCGGGCGCGTCCGAAGTCTATCTGCACGAAATGCCGGGCGGCCAGTTCACCAATCTCAAGGAGCAGGCCCGCTCGCTGGGTCTGGAAAGCCGCTGGCACGAGGTGGCGCAGGCCTATGCCGACGTCAACCAGATGTTCGGCGACATCGTCAAGGTGACACCATCTTCAAAGGTGGTCGGCGACATGGCCTTGTCGATGGTGTCCTCCGGCATCAGCCGCGCCGAAGTCGAGGACCCGAGCCGCGAGGTCTCGTTCCCCGATTCGGTCGTGGGGTTCTTCGCCGGCGATCTCGGCCAGCCGCCGGGCGGTTTCCCCAAGGCGCTGCAGAAAAAGGTCCTCAAGGGCAGGCCAGCCCTGACCGACCGGCCGGGCAAGCATCTCGAGCCGCTCGACATCGAAGCCGAGCGCGCCAGGATCTCGACCGAGATGGGCCGGGAAATCGACGATTTCCGTCTCGCCTCCTATCTCATGTATCCCAAGGTGTTCATGGACTTCATGAAGACCCAGGACATGTACGGCCCGACCGAGATCCTGCCGACGCCGGTGTTTTTCTACGGCCTCGAGCCCGGCGCCGAACTGGCGGTCGATCTGGCCCCTGGCGTCACCTTCGTGGCCCAGTACGAGGCGCGTTCCGAACCCAACGACAAGGGCATGGTCCGGATGTTCTACGAGCTGAACGGCCAGCCGCGTTCGGTCACGGTGCCCGACCGCTCGCGCACCTCGTCCATCGTCACCCGCGCCAAGGTCGATGCGAACGATCCAAAGCAGATCGGCGCGCCGATGCCCGGCGTCATCTCGACCCTTGCCGTTAAACAGGGCCAGCACGTCACGGCCGGCGATGTCCTGCTGTCGATCGAGGCGATGAAGATGGAAACCGCCATCCACGCCGAAATGGACGGCGTCATCGCCGAGGTGACGGTCAGGATCGGCGACCAGATCGATGCCAAGGATCTGCTGGTGCGGTTCGAATAGGCCCTTGGCAGCAATCGCTTACGGGCAGCCGATGTGCACGTCTCCTTCGATGTGCGACAGCTGCCTTTCAGCGTCGAGCGTCCAGTAGACGAAATAGGTGTCCTGACAGACTATCGGATCCGTCCTGAAGTGGGCGTATTGCCCGACATCGTCCTCATCGAGCTGGAAACCCCAATCCATCAGCTGCGATTTGAGCGTCATCTCATCGGTTCCGACCGGAAACTCAGTGATCAGTCGCTCGGTGAAAGCCGAGGTCCTCTCCACGGCTTCATGCGGCAAACCCTCGAGAATTGCCGGACGCTCCCTATCCATGAGCGCGGACGCGAACAGCAGCAACACCGACGCGACAACCGGAACACCGGCCAGGGCGAGCGCCGCCAATACTGGCCGGCGCATCCATGGCGAAACCGCCTTGAGCATCTGCGTTTATGTTCATTCGACTTGTGTGGTTGCAGAGGCAACCATCCGTCCTTTCCAGTGTTCTGCCCTACTCTTTGCTGTGCCCCCGCCACAGGAAGCGCGAGGCGACCACGACCGCGACGAAGGCGATGGGCGTCAGGACCGCCATGAGCCATTCCTTGTCCCAATTGAGCGTTTCCTGGACGGGTCCGGCCAGGGCATAGCCGAGCACGGCGACGAGATAGTAGGTGATGGCGATCACGGAGAGACCCTCGACCGTCTGCTGCAACCGGAACTGGGACCGGCCGGTCCTGGAGATCGTCCCGAGGATTTCCCGGTTCTGGATTTCGAGTTCGAGGCCGTTGCGGGCATTGAGCATCATCGCCGCCCGCTCGATGCGGCGGGTGGCGCTTTGCAGCCGCTTTTCGGTGGCGGCCAGGGTCCTGAGGGCCGGGCCGACCCGGTTTTCGAGATAGACCGACAGGTTCGAGCCGGCTTCGGTGGCCTGATCGGAAAGGGTGCGCAAGCGGTCCGAGACGATCTCGCCATAGGCCTGGCTGGCGGCGATGCGATAGTTGAGCCGGTCGTTGAGGACCATCACCTGCTGCGCCAGGGCGTTGAGCGCCGTGATCGCGGTGCGCGCCTCGGCGACGTCGTCGATGCCCGGCAGGCTGTTGAGCAGTTCGGAGACCTCGTTTTCGATGGCGTTGAGATCCGGCCCGACGGCGCGGGCCGGTGGCAGACCGAGCAGGGCGAGCCTGGAATAGGTCTCGATTTCGAAAAGCCGCCGCGCCACGATCGAGCGCCGGAGCTGGGTCAGGGCCTTGGCCGCGAACTCGAAATGGACGAACCCGTCCGCGTCCTCGACCAGGTCGGTGGCGATATCCGCCCGTCCGCTCTCGATGCGGACGTGACAAAGACTCGGCAGGCTCCTGATTTCGAGCGCCTCGGCGGGCACGGTGCCGATATCGAGGACATCGATCAGGCTGGCCGAGATGAGCGGCAGATCGGCAACGATTTCAAGCCCGATATCCTCGGGCATCGTCTCGGTGTCGCCCGGCGCCGACGACCAGGTCACGGTGACGAATTCGTTGTGGAATTCGAAAGTGACCGTGAACTCGCCATGGTCCTGCCGGGCGATGGTGTGCTGGCGGGTGTGGGCCTCGGGGGTGGGCAGGCCGCGTTCGGCGCACCAGGCGCCGAGCGTGGCCAGGATGTCGGACACTTTCGGCGCATCGTGTTCGGGCAGAAAGACCAGCCGCCTGAGCCGGCAGGCAGATGGCACGAGCACCACCGGACGCGCATGCACCTCGTTGCGTACCGCAGAGCGATTCGGATGATCGCGCATTGCCCCTTCCCCCCGAGCGCGCTGGCTTACGATGCTCAAGCGCCTTCATCCGGTTTACGTCCGGCAGGGCCGAGAGACAAGGCAAGCCGACCTATTCGGCAGCCGATCCCCTCCGTTGCTCGACCCCACCCGCCGGCCTGCTCCGTCCGCGCACCGTCAGCAGGGCCAGGACGAAGGTGCCGACGGCGCAGATGGTCATGATCGACAGCATCGGCAACGGCGTGCCGTCGAACACGGCGCTTCCGAGGGCCATGCAGGCGGTGGCGAGCAGCATCTGCAGCGTGCCGCCGAGCGAGGCGGCGGCGCCGGCGATCGGTCCGTGTTCCTCGAGCGCCAGCACCATGGAGGACGGCATGACGAAACCGAAAAAGGTGTTGGAGACGATGAGAAGCACCACCATCAGCGCAAAGCCGCCATGGCCGGCGACAAAGGCGACGAGCAGCAGCACCGGAAAAACGGCATAGCCGAGGGTTGCCCAGCGCACCAGCCGCACCGGTCCGAGCCGGGTCATCAGATTGGCGGCGAACTGGCTGGCGGCGAAAAAGCCGATGGCGTTGGCGGCAAAGGCGATGGCGAACTGCTCCGGCGTCAGGCCGAAATAGTCCATATAGACGAACGAGGCGCTGCCCAGGAAGGTGAAGAAGGACGACATGCCGAGCGCGCCGATGAAGGTCAGGCCCATGAAGCCGGGATCGCGGATGAGGATGGAATAGCTCCTGAGCATGGCCGCCGGCGAGAACGGCTCGCGCTTTTCCGGCTTAAGCGTTTCGGGCAGGGCATAGGTGTGCAGCAAAAGCGCCATGCCCGTCGCCAGGGTGACGGCAACGAAGACCGCCCGCCAGCCGAACGGCCCGATGATCAGCGAACCGACCAGGGGCGCCAGCATCGGCGAGATCGAGACGACCAGCATGATGCTCGACATCAGCCGCGTCGCCTTGGCGCCGGTATAGCGGTCGCGGATGATGGCGCGCGGAATCGACATCACGCCGGCGGCGCCGATTCCCTGGAAGAAGCGCGCGAGCACCAGCATTTCGACCGAGGGCGCCAGGGCGCAGCCGATCGAGGCCAGGCCGAACACCACCATGCCGAAAGTGATCGGCGGCTTGCGCCCGAACATGTCGCTTGTCGGCCCGTAAACCAGCTGGGAGACCCCGAAGGCGATGAAATAGACGGTCAGGGTCGACTGCGCCCCGGCGGCCTCGACGCCAAGATCGGCGGCGATGGTCGGCAGGGCCGGCAGGTACATGTCGATGGCGAACGGACCGATCATCGACATCAGCCCGAGAATGAGGGCCATTTTCAAAAGATCGCGGTCCATCAGGAATCTCTTGAACTGGCGGAGCAATGCAATTGCCACGCATGGCTGACAGAAAATGGCAGCAGGCGGCGCTCCAGGCCGACAGTTGCGATAGATGGTCGTCGAGCTTGACAAAGCTCTGGCGCCAACCCTGCTCGGCCCCCATTTTCATGTTGGCGTCGCGTTCGGTCTGGGCCGGGAAAGCCTGGCGGACGGCTAGTCTCGTCCCGCCGCCGGGAGTTTCCTCGAAACTGACGGTCATGACAAGACGCAATTTTCCGTCCGAATCGCCGCCGGCATGGCGGGCGAAAAGCTCATGGAACTCAGCGGGATTCTCGTCGACTGGCGCCGAGCCGACCAGTTTTGCCCTCGACCACCTTGAGATAGACCTCGTTTCGCATGCCCTCCGGACCCTACCAGGCGGCAGGATGCTTCGGTTCGGTTCAGCATTTCCACACCAGTTCACGCGACGCGTCGAACTCGCGAATGAGGATCATGTCGCGTGGCGACGAGAGATCAATCTGCATGGGACGGGTCATTTCGACTTTTCCTTTGCCGCAACGATGGCCTTGTCGATGCGCCGCGCCCGCCCGGCGTTCGGCACTGACCGGCATCCTCACCTTGCCCTTCATCGACCCGAGGGTCAGGGAAAGGCAAAGCCGTTGAGCACCACCCTGACACGCGGCTGCTTGCCGCCGCCAAGCGCGTCCCGCACCTCGGGCGGCACTTCGATGCCGGTAGTGTTGCCGAACTGGAGAAGTGTGGTGGTGAACTTCACGCCGTGCTGGCCCTGCGCCCCGCCTTGCGTACCGCGACCGCGGTGGTGTTTTCCTCGATCCGGCGTTTGACGATCTCGACAATGAGCGCGTCCGGAATCGGCTTGTCCGGCGTGAACCGCACCGTGCCCTTGGCCGTCTCGAAGCCGGAAAGCCGATCCTTCATCGTCTCGATCACCACCGGGCTCATTGGATAGAAGCCGCAATGGGCTTTGTGGCCGGCATAGCAGACGAGCGGTCCCTCCAGTTTGAAGCCCGGTACGCCATAGACCAGTGCCTCGGTGGCCTCGGGGGCTGCCTTCCTGATGAGGCCGCGGATGTGTTCGAGCGCGGCGCGCTGATCGGGGTCGAGCTTTGCCAGATAGGTGTCGATCTGCGCGATTGCCGGTTTTTTGTCAGCCATCGGGGTCTTCCTTGTGTTTGGCCAGATAGGCGGCGAGCCGGTCGAAGCGCTCTTCCCAGAGACGGCGGTACTCGGCGAGCCAGAAGTCGACCTCCCTCAGTGGCTCAGGATTGAGCCGGCGCGGGCGGTACTGGGCCTGATGGCCCTGTTCGACGAGCCCGGCCCGTTCCAGAACCTTCAGATGCTTGGAAATGGCCGCCATCGACATGTCGTAGGGTTCGGCCAGTTCGGAAACGGTCGCCTCGCCGGTGGCGAGCCGGGCCAGCATGCCCCGCCGCGTCGGATCGGCCAGGGCGTGAAGGACCGTCGAAAGGGAGTCGCTGGACATTTCTATTCAACCATCTGGTTGTCAATTGATTGGTTAAATATAATACCCGACCGGAGGAGTCAAGTCGCCGACATGATCGTGTGCGCAATGTTGCCTCCCAATGGGCAAAGGCGTATCCCCTTGCCCGAAAAAGGAGTGGCTGATGGCAGGTCTGGTGGAACGCCGGAAAACGGTTCAGGTCGATGTCGGGGGTGTCACGATCGGCGGCGGCGCGCCGATCGTGGTGCAGTCGATGACCAATACCGACACCGCCGATATCGAGGCAACGGCGCGACAGGTCGCGGCGCTCCATCGTGCCGGCTCGGAACTGGTGCGCATAACCGTGGACCGCGACGAGGCCGCCGCCGCCGTGCCGCATATCCGCGAGCTTCTGGAAAGGCGCGGCGTCTTCGTGCCGATCATCGGCGATTTCCATTATATCGGCCACAAGCTCCTGACCGACCACCCGGCCTGCGCCGAGGCCCTGGCCAAGTACCGCATCAACCCCGGCAATGTCGGGTTCAAGACCAAGCGCGACAGCCAGTTCGCCACCCTGATCGAACTTGCCCTCAAATACGACAAGCCGGTCAGGATCGGGGTCAACTGGGGCTCGCTCGACCAGGATCTTCTGACAAGGCTGATGGACGAGAACCAGAGGCGCAACGCGCCGTGGTCGGCCAATCACGTCATGCGCGAGGCCATCGTCCAGTCGGCCCTGCTGAGCGCCCAACGCGCCGAGGAACTGGGGCTTGCCCGCGACCACATCATCCTTTCCACCAAGGTCTCGGACGTGCAGAACCTCATCGCCGTCTACGAGGATCTGGCCGAGCGCGGCGATTACGCCCTCCATCTCGGCCTGACCGAGGCCGGCATGGGAAGTAAGGGCATTGTCGCCTCCTCGGCGGCCATGAGCATTCTGCTGCAGCAGGGGATCGGCGACACCATCCGCGTTTCCTTGACTCCCGAGCCGGACGGCGACCGCACCCTCGAGGTCAAGGTCGCCCAGGAATTGCTGCAGACCATGGGGTTTCGCCAGTTCGTCCCCATCGTGTCCGCCTGCCCGGGCTGCGGGCGCACCACCTCGACGGTGTTCCAGTCCCTTGCCAAGCAGATCCAGGACCATCTCACCGCTTCGATGCCGGACTGGCGCGAGAAATATCCCGGCGTCGAGAATCTCTCGGTCGCGGTGATGGGCTGCATCGTCAACGGGCCGGGCGAATCCAAGCACGCCGATATCGGCATCTCCCTGCCCGGCACCGGCGAAACCCCGGCCGCGCCGGTCTTCATCGAGGGCGAGAAGGTCGCGATCCTGCGCGGCGCCGACGTCGCCGACCAGTTCAAGCAAATGGTCGCCGAGTACATCGAGAAGCGCTTCGGGACGGGAAAGACCGAGGCGGCGGAATAGCAGCATGGCCAATGTTCCCGGCATCGCCGGCTATGCCGAAGAAGCGCCGGACCTGCTCGAACGCTACGAACGCCGTGAATTCGCCGACATCCATTCCAAGACCCTTCGCCTATTTCCCGCCCCGCCCGCCGATGCGCTCGATATCGGCGCCGGTACCGGGCGCGACGCGGCCGGGCTGGCGCAACGCGGCTATGACGTCGTCGCGGTCGAGCCGGTGGCCGAGATGCGCGAGGGGGCGCAAAACCTTCATCCCGAGGCGAACATCGCCTGGATCGACGACGGCCTGCCCGATCTCAGGATCGTTGCCGGCCTGGGCCGGCAGTTCGATCTGGTGCTGATGAACGCCGTGCTGATGCATCTCGACGCGGAAACACGGGCGAAAGCGCTGGCCTCTATCGCCCCGCTCATCCGTCCAAACGGCATTCTGGCCATGAGCCTCAGGCACGGCCCCGTGCCCGCGGGCCGCACGATGTTCGATGTCGGCGGCGAGGAAATCCGCACCTGTTGCCAGCCGCTGGGATTTTCGGTCCTCAGGGAAATCGAGGCCTCTTCGCACGAACAGAACGGCGTTTCCTGGACACGGATGGTGCTGCGCAGGGACAAGGCCGCGGATTAGGCAGCTTCGCGCCTTGATGGAAATCGATCCACCGGCGCCCACACCTCTTTCTTGGGGGGGGCGGTGAAGGAGGCATCAGCCTCCGTGCGAGGATGATACGCCCTGCCCCGCCGGCGCCACGCAGGCATCGACCCAATCGTTCCCGCACAACTCCGCCAGCCTCTCGACGCTCAGGCGCACCGAGGCATTGATCGAGCCGGCGGCCGGCAGCACCTCGTCATAGACCTTGAGCGACACGTCGAGGTAGATCTTCAGCGGCCCCGGCAGGCCGAAGGGGCAGACGCCGCCGACCTCGTGGCCGGTCAGCCGTTTGACGTCCTCGGCCCCGAGCATGCGCGGCCGTCCGCCGAAGGCGGCTTTCGATTTCTGGTTGTCGAGACGCATGTCGCCCTTGGTGACGAGCAGGAATTCCTCGTCCTTGACGCGAATGCAAAGGGTCTTGGCGATCTGGCCCGGTTCGACCCCGTGCACCCCGGCGGCGATGAGGACGGTCTCCGTCGTCTTCTCGGTGACGATGACGTCAAGGTCCGGAGCACGGGCGGCGAGGTCGGCGCGGACGGAATCAAGGCTCATTCGGGTGGTCCCACTTACTGCTGCTGGGCCCGCTGCGCCTGCGTGTCGGGCGGGTCTTTCCTCGGCTGATCCTGGCGAAGCGGAAGCGTTGAAGGGATCGGCCCCTTTTGCTGCCGCAGCGTCGCACCGGTCCCTGCAGCGATTGTGCCCTTTTTTTCCATCATCTCTCCCTGACCGCGAAATAGCGGGCGATGGCCCTCAACCCGTCCGCTTCCGGTCCGAACATGGCAAGCGCCGAAAGGGCGCGGTGGATATGCTCGCCCAGATGGTGCTGCGCCGCCTCCAGACCGATGCGGGCGACAAGGGTCGGCTTGTTGCGGGCGTCGTCCTTGTGGGTCGCCTTGCCCATCTGCTCGGACGTCGCCGTCAGATCGAGAATGTCGTCGGCAAGCTGGAAGGCCCGTCCCGCCGCCTCGCCGTAAAGCGTGAGGGCGGCGAGCGCGTCCGGCCCGGCGGTGCCGATGAGCGCGCCCATGCGCACGGCGGCACGGATCAGCGCCCCGGTCTTCATCTGCTGCATCAGGGCGATTTCGGTATCGGCAAAGCCGCCCCTTTCGCCTTCGAGATCGAGCTGCTGGCCGCCGGCCATGCCGCCGGCGCCCGTCGCCGTCGCCAGTTCCCGGACCAGCGCCAGACAGACCGAAGGATCGCAATGGACATTATCGGCGGCGATCAGGGCAAAGGCATGGGAGTGAAGGGCGTCGCCGGCCAGGATCGCCGTCGCCTCGTCGAAGGCCTTGTGCACCGTGAGCTTGCCGCGCCTCATGTCGTCGTCGTCCATCGCCGGCAGATCGTCGTGCACCAGTGAAAAGCAATGGACAAGCTCGACCGCCGCCGCCGCCGGCATGGCGATTTCTTCCCCGACGCCGAACACGCCGGCCGTTTCGATGACCAGCAGCGGCCTCAGCCTCTTGCCGCCATTGAGCGCGCCGTGGCGCATTGAGGCGGTCAGGCGCTGCGGCGCCGCATAGGGACCATCGAGCGCCACGCGCGCCAGACTCTTTTCGAGATGCGGCGTGAAACGGGCGGCAAAACCGGCTATGTCGAGGTCTTTGCTGGCCATGGTTCTTGCTAGCCCTCTCGCCGGCGCTCCGCAAGTCGCCACGGACGGCCTGGACATTGACGGACCGAGGTCTAGCCAAACGCGCGGATTTCCACTATAAGCCCGCCGATCCGAGACAGAGTTCATCCATGAGCTGCCTCGCCGCCATTCAGGCAGGAGCGAGGCGCGGGCATTCAGGAGTTACTAAAAAATGGCTGTGCCAAAGCGAAAGACCTCTCCCGCCAAGCGCGGCATGCGCCGCTCGGCCGACGCGCTCAAGGCCAATTCCTATGTCGAAGACAAGGAGTCGGGCGAATTGAGGCGCCCCCATCACATCGACCTGAAGACCGGCATGTATCGCGGCCGCCAGGTCCTTACGGCCAAATCCTAGCTCCTTTTCGCGGTCGGCGGTCGAACCGGCAGGCCGGCGCGCATCCGAGCTGAAGCGATTCAGACGCCCGCATGTGGCGTTTTCAACATTTTAACGCGGCCGGCCCGATTGCGGGCTGGCCGTTTTTCTTTGTTTTTGGCACAGTCCGTTGACCAGCAAAGAGGGCTTGTCCCATGTGGATTCCACCGCTCCTCATCATTTCGTTCCTCGCCTACAACCTTTTCGTCTTCGTTCTCTTCGGAACCGAAGGCGCAGGATGGGTGACGCCTGTCCTGTCGATATCGATGGTTTCGGGCGCGGTCTGGACGCTCAATATCGGCGACACGCTTCTGATCGTCTCGCTGGTGCTCTTGTTTCTCGAGGTCCTCAAATCGACCCATACCGGCAAATCCTCGATCCTCGAACACATGGCCTCGACCCTTCTGTTCGTCGCCTTCCTCGTCGAATTCCTGGTGGTGCCGGCGGCCTCGACCTCGCTGTTCTTCATCATCCTGGTGATGAGCTTCATCGACGTCGTCGCCGGATTCTCGGTGTCGATCCGCGCCGCCGAACGCGACATCAGCGTCAGCTGAGTCTTCGCCAAGACAAGATTCCGGATTCTGTCAGGTTTCTCGGAAGCAGTGCCCGCGCTTCCCTCCCCCTTGCGGGGAGGGTTGCCGAACAGGACTTAGCACTTGCTAAGTCCGTCGTGAGGCTGGGTGGGGGGATCTACGCCGGCGCTTGTGGTCCACCTCACCCGACCCGGCTATGCCGGGCCTTCTTGCCTTTAATAGTGCCACTGGCACCATTGACCCTTCGGGACGGCGCGAAGTCCCCATCAAGGGGAGGGAAGCGGGTAGCGTTTCCGACCAAACGTGAAGGATCCTAGACGAACAGGGAAAGCCGGTAGCCCTGCGGCATGCGCCTTTCCGTCAGGCGCGCCGAGTTGTCATAGGCATGAACGACATCGGCCTCGCCGGCCCGTCTGCGGGCGCGCTGCACCGGCAGCCTGTCGCGGGCGGCGATCAGTTGCGAGGCGAAATCGGACGTCACCCCGGTATGACGAAACGGCCGCCGCTCGTGCCGGTCGCCGAGATAGACGGGCAGGTTGCGTCCGGAAATGGCACTCGAGGTTGAAAACGCGTCGTTCATGGCACTCTGACTGTTCCGCTTTGGGCCAGGTGTTCCGTTTCGGAACGGTTGGCCGGGCCTGCAAGCGATTCGTCGCAAACGATGTGCCAGAAATTAAGGCTTTGTTAAGACTTGTGGCAGTGAGGCGCGACCCGAAGAGGCAAATCGCGCCGAGGCGTGCGCAAGGCGCTGCCCGGGTCCGGGTCCGCCGGTCTATCCCTTGAAATTGTCCTTGGCCCTGCGGATGGCGGCAAAGACCTCGTAGGGCTGGGCGCCTTCGAGCCCCATCCGCGCCGCCAGCACCGGATCGTCGGCCCTCAGGAAGGGATTGGCTTTCTTTTCGTCGCCCAGTTTCGACGGGATGGTCGGCCTGCCCCCAATGACCTGTCGTTCGGCTTCGGCGGCACGCGCCACAAGGGCCGGATTGTCGGGATCGATGCTCAGGGCGAAGCGGGCATTGACCAGGGTATATTCATGGCCGCAATAGAGATTGGTGTCGTCGGGCAGGGCCCGCAACCCCATCAGCCCGGCCCACATCGATTCCGGTTCGCCTTCGAACATCCGCCCGCAGCCGAGCGAAAACAGGGCGTCGCCGGTGAACAGGTTCCGGCCTTCCGGTTCGAAATAGACGATGTGTCCGTGCGTGTGGCCCGGCGCGTCGATGATTTCAAAACGGGTCTCGCCGAGCGAAATCACATAACCGCCCCTGACCGGCCGGTCGAGGCCGGCAATCACCGCCTTCTCGCCCGCCGACCCGGTCACAGTCAGTCCGAATTGCGCCTTGAGCTCCATGACCCCGGCGGTATGGTCGGCGTGATGGTGGGTGACGAAGATGTCGGTCAGCCTCCAGTCGCGTTCCGCCGCCCGCCGGGCGATCGGTTCGGCCTCGCCGGCATCGATGCTGGCAGTGGCGCCGGTGGCCTCGTCATGGAGGAGATAGGCGAAATTGTCCGAGAACGGCTGGAAAACATCGACGATGAGCGCCATCATTAGCCTCCGCAAGGCCCTTTGCCGGGCAAGTGACCAAAGCTAGGAAGCCTCGGCTGCAATGACAAGCCGCCAGGCGGAGATAAAACAGACGGAAGCGCCGCGCCATGACGCCCGACGTTACGAAACTGATCGAGTTCTACCGTTCGCCGCTCGGATGCATCGCCCGGCCGCTGGTGCGCGACCCGGTGCTCGCGCTCGCCGGCGATGTCAGCGGCAAGCGCGTCCTCGGCCTCGGCTTCGCCTCGCCCTATCTCAGGGCCATGCTGGCGCCGGCCGAACGGGTGGTCGTTCTGATGCCGGCCCGCCAGGGCGCCTCGGTCTGGCCACGCGAAAGACCGTCCCATACGCTTCTGGCCGATCCGCTCGAAATGCCCTTCACCGATGCCAGTTTCGACCTGATCGTCATGGTTCACGCCCTTGAACACGCCGCCGACGCCGAGGAGCAGATGCGCGAGCTCTGGCGCATCGCCGCCCCGGGCTCGCACCTCGTCGTCGTCGTGCCGCGCCGACGCGGCCCCTGGGCCAGCCGCGACAACACCCCCTTCGGTTACGGCAATCCCTTTTCGCGTTCCCAGCTCGACAATCTGCTCAGGGCCCATTCCTTCGTGCCGGAGATCTGGCGTGACGCGCTCTATCTGCCGCCGTTCGACTGGTCACCGGTGCTGAAATCGGCCCGCGTGTTCGAACGCGGCGGGCGGCTGTTCGGCTCGACCCTGGCCGGGGTGATCGTCACCAAGGCCCGCAAGGAACAGTTTCCCGCCATCGCCCGCCGCCTCAAGGCCGAACGGCTGGTGCGCGTGCCGGAGATGACCCCGGCGACGGCGATGCACCTGCCGCGGGCCGGCAAGTAGGGCGTTTCGCGTTCTTGCCAGGGCAGGCGCCCCTTTCGTCGCCCCCCGGGGGCCGCCGCCCTCGCAAATACCGGTTTTCTTTGCGTTCCTTGAGGGCTTTGCGTATGGTCCGGCTCGCATTCGACGGCCTACCGGTATTGCCATGTCCAAGCGTCCCGTGCCGAAGCCCGGCATCCTCAAAATAGCACCCTATGTTCCCGGCAAGTCCGGCATCCGGCCGGGCCAGCAAGCGGTCAAGCTTTCCTCGAACGAGTCGCCTCTGGGCGCCAGCCCCAGGGCGACCGAGGCCTACCAAAAGGCTGCTTCACGCCTTGCCGATTACCCGGATGGCGCCGCCACCCGATTGCGCGAGACGCTGGCCGAGATGCATGGCCTTGAAGCCGGACGCATTGTCATCGGCGCCGGCTCGGACGAACTTTTGCACATGCTGGCCGAGACCTATCTCGGCACCGGCGACGAGGCGGTCATGAGCGAATACGGCTTCCTCATGTATCCGATCGCGACGATGAGCGCCGACGCCACCGTCGTTGCCGCACCGGATCGCGACTATACCGTCGATGTCGACGCCATGCTCGCCGCCGTCACCGACAAAACGAAAATCGTCTGGCTGGCCAATCCCAACAATCCGACCGGCACCTGGCTGAGCGATGCCGAGGTCCGGCGCCTGCATGCCGGATTGAGGTCCGACATCCTGTTCGTCGTCGACAACGCCTATGCCGAATATGTCACCGCACCGGACTATGCGATCGGCGCCGATCTCGTCCGCGCCACCGAGAACGTCGTCATGGTCCGTACCTTTTCCAAGATGGGCCTGGCTGCCTTGCGGGTCGGCTGGCTCTACGGGCCGGATCACGTCGTCGATGCCCTCAACCGCCTCCGCGGTCCGTTCAACGTTTCGGTGCCGGCCCAGGAAGCGGCGGCGGCTGCGGCCCGCGACAAGGACTTCACCGCAAGGCTCTCGGCCCACAACGCCAGATGGCGTGACTGGCTGACCGGGCAATTGCGCTCGAACCGGGTGCATGTGCCGCAAAGCCAGGGCAATTTCGTCCTCGCCCTGTTCGAGGAGACGGCCGGTCCGGGCGCCGCCGACATGTTTGTCGCCCTTGCCGAGGCCGGCCTGATCACCCGCGAAATGGGCGGCTACGGCCTTCCCAACGCCCTCAGGATCTCGATCGGTTCCGAAGAGGCGATGCGGCGCGTTGCCGAAGTGATCACGGCGCGGCTGGGGGCGCCGTGATGTTCGACCGTCTTGCCCTGATCGGCATCGGGCTGATCGGTTCCTCGATCGTCCACGCCGCCCGCCGCGCCGATGCCGTTTCCCATATCGCCGTTTCGACCCGGCGCGCGGAAACGCTGAAGCAAGCCGAGGCGCTCGGGCTCGGCGACAGCTATCATCTCGACGCCGCCGATGCGGTGAAGGGCGCCGATCTCGTCATCATCTGCGCCCCGGTGCTTGCCTATGAGGCGATCATGGACCGGATCGCCCCGGCCCTGATGAAGGGGGCGATCCTTTCCGATGCCGGCTCGGTCAAGACCCATGTGGTCAACGTGCTGAAGCCGCGCCTGCCCGACGGGGTGCATCTGGTTCCCGGCCATCCGATCGCCGGCACCGAACAGTCCGGCCCGAGCGCCGGCTTCGCCACCCTGTTCGACCATCGCTGGTGCGTGCTGACGCCCGACAGGGACACCGACCGGCAGGCGGTCGACAGGCTCGCCAGCTTCTGGCGGGCGCTCGGCTCCAGGGTCGAGATCATGGATGCCGGCCATCACGATCTGGTGCTGGCGATCACCAGCCACGTGCCGCACCTTGTCGCCTACAACATCGTCGGCACCGTTGCCGACCTCGAAAACGACACCAAGTCCGAGGTGATCAAATATTCCGCCTCGGGCTTCCGCGACTTCACCCGCATCGCCGCTTCGGATCCGGTGATGTGGCGCGACGTCTTTCTGACCAATCGCGACGCGGTTCTGGAAATGCTCGGGCGCTTCACCGAGGATCTGAGCGTGCTGCAGCGGGCCGTCAGGGCCGGCGACGGCGGAAAGCTCGAGGAAATGTTCACCCGAACCCGTGCCATCCGCCGCTCGATCATCGATGCCGGCCAGGAAACCGCCGCCCCCGATTTCGGCCGGCCGCATGGCGAGGACGACGCGAGCGACGCCAAAAGCTGAAGCGCGCGGCTTTGCGAAAGCCGTATTTTGCAGCGCTCCCGGACCGTACCTGTTCCGGAGTGACAAGTGTCATTCCGGGCCCCGGCCTTCGCCGGGTGACGGCCATGATTTCGGCAGCGACGGCGTTTCGGACACCAGCGTCATTCCGACGAAGGCCGAATCCAGGCTGCAGGGCAGTACCGTGATCCCCGGACTCAG
>CAZKTH010000028.1:0-18888 GCA_964555575.1 uncultured Devosiaceae bacterium
GCTAGAGCATTTTCCGTTCCGATGGAATCGGAACGGAAGCTCCAAGTTATTGAGTGGTCGCGTTTTCGAACCGGCGAACCGGTATCCACTTCGCCTGAAAACGCTCTAGTTGGCGAGGATGCGCGCCGCCGCGTCGTCGAGCGCTTTCTCGACCGTCTGCTGGTCGGAGGTGATGTTCTGCAGCGCCGCGTCCATGGCCGCCCAGAACTTGCCCATGGCCGGGGTCGAGGGTATCGGCACGCCGGATTCGGCGTTGCTGAGGGTTGCAGCCACATCCGGATCGCTGGCGAGGGTCTGGGCGAAGGACTTGACGGCCACGGCGCCGAGCGGCACGTCATCATTGATCGTCTTCAGCCCGCCATCGGTGAGCATGTAGTTCTCGATGAACTCCTTGGCGAGGTCGAGATTGGGGCTCGCCGCATTCAGGGCGGCGGCCTGGATGCCGACAAAGGATTTGGACGGATTGCTGTAGACCGACGGGATCGGGGCGACGCCGTAATTGATGCCGGACTGCTTGAGATTGGCCCAGGCCCACGGCCCGTTGATCACCATGGCGACTTCGCCCTTGTTGATGGCGGCATCCATGACGCCATAGTCGACGCCCCTGGCCATGACGCCGTTGTCGATCAGCCTCTTGAGCATGCCGGCGCCGATCCTGGAGCCTTCATTGTTCACGCCGGTGTCGGCCGGGTCGTAGGAGCCGCCCACCTTCTTGAAGGCATAGCCGCCATTGGCCATCAGCAGCGGCATGGTGAAATAGGTGTTGTTGTAGTCCCACATGATCGGCTTGACCCCGTCGGGGAGCTTCATGTCGAAGATTTCCTCGAAGCTCTTGGGGGGCGTCGGCACGAGGTCCTTGTTGTAGATCAGACCCACCGCCTCGACGGCGATCGGATAGCCCCAGGTCTTGCCGTCGAAGGTGACGCCGTCCCAGGCGACATCGTAGATGCCGTCCTTGACCTTCGCACTCGGATCGACCGGGGCGATCAGGCCGCCGGCGGCCCACTCGCCGAAGCGGTCATGAGCCCACACGAAGATGTCGGGGCCGGAACCGGTGGCCGCCGCCTGCTGGAATTTCTCGGCCGCTGATTCGGGGTGCTCGACCACGACCGGCACGCCGAGTTCGGCGGCGAATCTGTCGCCGACGGCCTGCAACCCGGCATAGCCCTTGTCGCCATTGATCCAGATGAGGAGCTTGCCGTCCTCGAAGGCGCTGGCAAGGCTGGTGGACGCGAGCAACGCCGCGAGCGCTCCCGCAAAGACCCATTTGTTCACGAACATTTCTCCCTCCCATTATTGCCGCCTGGCCTCGATCCGGAGGGGAACGCGACGACCTGTTGAAGCCCTTGCGGCCACATGAGCGCCTTGGCGCCAGGTTCGACCGCAAGACTGCTCCGTTTTCAAAAACACGGAATCCCGCCGGTTGCCCGGCCTTGCTCGTCCCGATCCCGCATTCGTTTCGTCGGCGGTCGCGTGCGGCCGCCGACCCGTTCAGTCCGCCTCTTTCGGGCGGCGATAGGCGACGCGCGCATCCGGACGCGCCGCCTGAAGTTCGATGAAGGCGTAGCCATTGCCCGGCAGCGTCAGCTCGGCACCGTCGAGCTCGGCGGCAGACAGGTCGAGAAGCGTCGCACCCGTTCCATGAACGAGGCGGGCGACAACCGGCTCGGTCGAAAGGTTGAAGGCACAGATCATGGTCGTGCCGGCGTCGTCGCGGCGGAAGGCCAGAAGCGGTGCCGAGACCGTGAAGAAGCGGATGTCGCCCTCGACCAGCACCGGATTGTCCCGGCGGAATTTCAGCAGCGCCCGGTAATGGTTGAGGACCGAATGCGGATCGGCGTTCTGGCCGGCAATATTGAGGGCCGAATGTTCCGGCTTGACCGGCAGCCAGGGCTTGGCTTTCGAGAAGCCGTTGGGCGCCGCGCCCTTTTCCCACGGGATCGGGGTGCGGCAGCCGTCGCGCCCCGGATTGTCCGGCCAGAAACGGATGCCGGGCGGATCGGTCAGTTCCTCATAGGCGAGTTTGGCCTCCGGCAGACCGAGTTCCTCGCCCTGATAGAGGCAGACCGAGCCCTTGAAGCTCAAGAGCATGGCGATCGCCTGGCGGGCGAGCGCCTCGCGCGAAAGGGCATGTTCGGCCCAGCGCGTCACATGGCGGATGACGTCGTGGTTGGAAAAGCTCCAGCACGGCCAGCCATCCGCCCCGGTCTTGAAGAAACTCTCGACACGACTGCGATAGGTCTCCGGCACGAAGGGGAGCCGCAGCATGTCGAAGGTATAGGCCATGTGCAGGCGGGCGCCGCCGCCGGTATAGGCGGCCATGATGCCCATGGCATTGACGTCGCCGATCTCGCCAATGCTCGTGGCGTCGAATTCGTCGAGCAGCTTGCGCACTCTCTTGAGGAAATCGAGGTTCTCCGGCCGGTTCTTGTCATGGACATGGCGCTGCATGTCATAGGTGCTGATCTCGGGCTTCAGGGCGTTGCGATGCGCCGGTGGATTGTTCCGCAACTCCTTGTCGTGGAAATAGAAATTGACCGTATCGAAACGGAAGCCGTCGACGCCGCGTTCGAGCCAGAAGCGCAGCACCCCGAGCACTGCGTCCTGGACTTGCGGATTGTGGAAATTCAGATCGGGCTGGCTGATAAGGAAATTGTGCAGATAATACTGCCGGCGGGTGGCGTTCCATTCCCAGGACGGGCCGCCGAAGACCGAAGCCCAGTTGTTGGGTGGCGAGCCGTCCTTGTTGGCGTCGGCCCACACATACCAGTCGGCGCGCGGATTGGTTTTCGAGCTTTTGGATTCGACGAACCAGGGATTGCGATCCGAAGAATGCGAAATCACCTGGTCGATGATGACCTTGAGACCAAGACCATGCGCCTTTTCGATCAGCGTGTCGAAGTCCTGAAGCGTGCCGAACAGCGGATCGACATCGAAATAATCGGAGATGTCGTAGCCCATGTCGTCCATGGGCGAGGTGAAGAAGGGCGCAAGCCAGATGGCATCGACGCCGAGCGAGGCGACATGATCGAGGCGCCGGATGATGCCCTTGAGATCGCCGATCCCGTCGCCGGACTCGTCCTGAAAGGAGCGTGGATAGATCTCATAAATAACGCCGCCTCGCCACCAGTCCGTCATCTTCTTCTCCTGTCTCGTGCCCGGCCGCTTGCAGGATTGGTGCTGAAAGCGTGCCGAAGCTAGCCGATATTCATGTTCTGCTCAAACCGCTTTAACACGCTCATTCCGGCATTCAAGCGCGTTTTTTGCCAGCAGGCAATTCCTCCTCGATTGAACCTGGCAAAACCCTGTGTCATCTTCAAAGCGATTTGAGGAAGCGGAGGCGAGCATGACCACGCTCAAGGACGTGGCACAGTATCTGGGGCTGTCGCCAGCCACGGTCAGCCGCGCCCTTAACGGATTTCCCGAGGTCGGTGCCAAGACGCGGGTACGGGTGGTCGCGGCGGCACGCGAACTCGGCTACACGCCGAATTCCAACGCGCAAAGGCTGGCAACCGGCAAGTCCGGCGTCGTCGGCATGATCTTTCGATCGGCGCACGGTCTGATGGTCGACCCGCATTTCACCGATTTCCTCGCGGGCCTGTGCTCGCGGCTGGCCAACAGCGAGATCGACCTGATGTTTCATGTCGCCCCGCCCGGCCAGCAGCTGAACCATTATGCCCGCTTCATGGCCGGAGGCGCCATAGACGGCATGATTGTCAGCGCCCCGGAAATCGAGGACCAGCGCATCGAGGCGCTGCTCGCCCGCAATTTCCCCTTTGTCGTGCACGGGCGCCATGCCGAGGACGTGCCCTATGCCTATTACGACATCGACAATGACGGCGCCTTCACCGCGGCCACGCGCCTCCTGGCCGATCTCGGGCATTCCCGTATCGCCCTGCTGAACGGACCGAAGGGCCTCGCCTATGTCGAGCAGCGCGAGACGGCCTTTTACCGCACCGTCGCCGAACGCGGCTTTGCCGTGCCGGCCGAATTCGTCAGTCACGACGAGATGGACGAGGAAGCCGGCTGCGCCCGCGCCGCCGCCATGCTGCGCAGCCCGCAGCGGCCGACCGCCTTTGTCTGCTCGTCCTCGCTTCTGGCGCTCGGTGTCTACCGGGCCCTGGGCGAAGCCGGGCTTTCGGTCGGCGGCGACGTCTCGGTGATCGCCCATGACGACGTGCTGCCGTACATGCGCACCGAGCATTTCGCCGTGCCGCTGACCGTCACGCGGGCGCCGATCCGCAACGCCTCGGTGCATCTGGCGGAGATGATCTCCGAAGTCATTGCCGGAACCGATCCGAAGACTCTGCAGAAAACCGAGACGGTGGATCTGGTCGTCAGGCAATCGACCGGCCCGGTTTCGGCGGGAGGAGAAACACCATGGCTGACGGCGAGGCGTTGAACGCGGCGGCACTCGAGGTCAGGGGGCTCGACAAGAATTTCGGCACCGTGCAGGTGCTCAAGGACGTTTCCCTGTCGATGCAGGATGGCGATTTCCTGGTTCTGGTCGGGCCGTCGGGCTGCGGCAAGTCCACCCTTTTGAACGGCATCGCCGGCCTCGAGACGGTCACCGCCGATTTCGCCGATTTCGACCTCGTCGCCCAACTCGTCGAACACACCGGCTCGGACAATTTCGCCTCGCTCACGACCGGCGGCGGCCCGATGATCGCCCGTTTGCCGGCACGGACGCGGGTCGAGGCCGGCGACCGCGTTCATCTGCGCGCCGATCGCGATACGCTTTCCTGTTTCGATCCCGAAACGGATCTGCGGATCGGGTAGAGAACAAAATCACTCCCTGTTTCCACCTCGTCACCCACGGCCAAGCCCGAGGATGACGAGGTGGAGTGTAGGTTGTTCTCGCCCAGAGCACGCGTTCTGATGGAATCAGACCGCGTGCTCTACGTTATTGAGTGGTCGCGTTTTCGAACCGGCGAACCGGTATCCACTTCGCCTGAAAACGCTCTATTTCTTTGTGGTCGCATCCTTTGGACCTCGGATCGTGCCGCCGGCTCGATCTGCCCCTCCGGGTCGGTCCTCGGTTGGCGAAAAACCGGGATCCTCTTTATCGCACGATACTCTAAACCACCCGCGTCAGCAGCGGCTCGTTGGCGAAGAAGGCATCGAGATTGGCGACGACCAGCGCCGCCATGGCGTCACGCGTCTGGGTGGTGGCGCTGCCCTGATGCGGGCTAAGGACGACGTTGTCGAGCGCCCGGAGCGCCTCGGGGACGTTCGGCTCGTTCTCGAACACGTCGAGCGCCGCACCGGCGATCTTTCTCTCGACCAGGAATTCGACCAGGACGCTTTCGTCGACCACCGAGCCGCGCGCCATATTGACCAGATAACCCTTGTCGCCGAGCGCCTCGAGCACGTCGCGGTTGACGAGCTTTTCGGTAGCCTTGCCGCCGGTGGTGATGACGACGAGCCAGTCGACGTCGCGCGCCATGTCGGTGAGGCTGGAATAATAGACATAGGGCTCGTGCGGGCGCTTGGTTCGGGAATGATAGACGACCCGCATCTTCATCGCCTGGCAGCGCCGGGCGATTTCGAGACCGATGCGCCCGAGACCGAGAATGCCGACCGTCTTGCCGGTGAGCTCGGACTGCAGCGGGTAGCCGCCCGACAGCCACCTGCCCTCGCGGATGAAGCGGTCGGCCTGGGGGATGTGCCGCGCCAGGGCGATCATCAGCCCGACGGTGATCTCGGCCACGGCATCGTTAAGCACGGTCGGCGTGTTGGTCACCATTATGCCGCGCGCCCTGGCGGCGGCGGTATCGATCGAATCGTAGCCGACGCCGAAATTGGAGATCATTTTCAGATTGGGCAGACGATCCATCAGCGCTGCATCGACGCCGCCGCCGGCAATGGCGGTGACCAGCGGCGCCACCTGCTGCAGCAACGCCTCACGGTCCGGGGCATCATAGAGCCGGTGCACCTGGTAGCGCTGTTCGAGGGCGGGCTCGCTTTTTTTTACGATTTTTCCGGTGATCAGGACGTGGTTCGACATGGGGCCTTCATCATTTGTGCCGCGGTTCAGGTTAGAGCACGATGCGTTCTGACTGAATCAGAACGCGTGCTCCATGTTCCTCTGGTCGCATCGTTTTTCGCGAAAAGCCGGCATCCACTTTTTCGCACGACGCTCCAGGAGTGATAGCGGCAGGACGCCGGGCTGTCGATATTGGTCAGGGACCAAGACGCATCGCCGCACCGTGTTGGCATTTTGCCGAAATGTTGGACAATCCCCTGTGGTTGCGTAATTATCGGTCAGAAGTTGCGTGATCCGGATGCAAGTTGAGGGTGATGAGCAAGGCCGATCCATTCAACGAGATGCTCAACGAAGACGGCACGATCCGCGATCCCTATCGCGTTCTCGCCGACTGGATCGAGACGCAACCCGGCAATGCCCTGAAAAAGATGTCGTCCGACGCGGAAGGGATTTTCCGCCGTCTCGGCATCACCTTCGCCGTCTACGGCCAGCAGGAGGCCGACGAGCGGCTGATCCCGTTCGATGTCATCCCGCGCATCATTTCCGCGGCCGAGTGGCGCCGGCTTTCCAAGGGCATCGAGCAGCGGGTCCGTGCCCTTAACGCCTTTTTGTACGACGTCTATCACCGCCAGGAGATCGTCCGCGCCGGCAAGATCCCGGAAAAGCTGATCGTCCAGAACGAGGCCTTCTGCCCGCAGATGATGGGGCTCGATCCGGCCCGCGGCGTCTACTCCCACATCATCGGCGTCGACATCGTCCGGGTCGGGCCGGACCAGTTCTACGTGCTCGAGGACAATCTGAGGACCCCCTCCGGCGTCAGCTACATGCTGGAGAACCGCGAGGCGATGCTGCGGCTGACGCCGGACCTGTTCCAGAAATTGCGGGTGGCGCCGGTCGACACCTATTCCGAGGACTTGCGCCGCACGCTGCAAAGCGTCGCCCCGCCCGGCCGCGAGCGCGCGCCGGTGATCGTGGTCCTCACTCCCGGCATCCACAACTCGGCCTATTTCGAGCATTCCTTCCTCGCCGACCAGATGGGGGTGCAGCTCTGCGAGGGACGGGATTTGTTCGTCGACGAGGCCAGGGTCTACATGCGCACGACGCGCGGGCCGCAGCAGGTCGACGTCATCTATCGTCGCATCGACGACGACTTCCTCGATCCCCTGACCTTCCGACCCGATTCCATGCTCGGCGTGCCGGGCCTGTTCGACGCCTATCGCGCCGGCAACGTCACCCTGGTCAATGCGCCGGGCACCGGCATCGCCGACGACAAGGCCGTCTACACCTATGTGCCCGAGATCATCGATTTCTATCTCGGCGAGCTGCCGATCCTGCAGAACGTGCCGACCTACAACTGCACGGACGACGACCAGCGCGCCTATGTGCTCGACAACCTCGGCGAACTGGTGGTCAAGGAAGTACACGGCTCGGGCGGCTACGGCATGATGGTCGGCCCCACCGCCACAAGGGCGATGCACAAGGCCTTCGCCGAAAAGATCAGGGCGCGGCCGGACAACTACATCGTGCAGCCGACCCTCGCCCTTTCCGCCTGCCCGACCTATACCCGCGCCGGCATCGCGCCGCGTCACGTCGACTTGAGGCCCTATGTCCTGGTCGGCGACCAGATTCGCATCACCCCCGGCGGCCTGACCCGCGTTGCCCTCAAGAAGGGATCGCTGGTGGTCAATTCCTCGCAGGGCGGCGGCACGAAGGACACATGGGTGCTCGAAGACTGATGATGCTCGGACGCACGGCGGCAAATCTGTTCTGGCTGTCCCGCTATGTCGAGCGGGCGGAAAACATCGCCCGGCTGCTGGAGGCGGGCGTCAGGATGTCGCTGATCCAGCGCCGCGACCAGTCGGAAAGCGAATACCTCACCTCGATGCTGCAGGCCGCCGCCAGCGACCGGCAGTTCTTTGCCAAATACGAGACGGCGGAACTACGGACCGTGGCCCAGTTCATGCTGCTCGATCCGGACAATCCGTCTTCGGTCTATTCGTGCTTTCACAATGCCCGCACCAATGCCCGCACCGAACGCACCGCCCTCACCAGCGACATGTGGGAATCCATCAACACCACCTGGCTCGACATCGCCCAGACCAGGATGAGCCAGATCGGCGAAAAGCAGCTTCCGGACTTCATCTCCTGGGTCAAGCATTCCTCCAACAGCTTCCGCGGCGCCCTGCTCGGCACCATTCTGCGGAATGACGGCTACGCCTTTTCCCAGATCGGCAATTTCATCGAGCGGGCCGACAACACCGCCCGCATCCTCGACATGAAATATTACGTGCTGCTGCCGCGTTCGAGCTTCATCGGCGGCGATATCGACATCCAGCAATGGACGCTGATCCTCAGGGCGACCTCGGCCTATGCCTCCTACCGGCACACCTATCACGACCGCTTCAGGGCGGCGAATATCGCCGAATATCTGATCCTCAGATCTGAAATGCCGCGTTCGCTGGCGTTCTGCAGCGATTGGGTCCTCGACTCGCTCGATCTCATCGACAGGCTCTATGGCGCCCGTACCGTAGTACACGACATGGCCGACGAGATGAACGGCATGCTCAAGGATATCGACATGGACACCATCTTCCGGCGTGGGCTGCACGAATTCCTCATCGAGTTCATCGGCCGCAACAACGCGCTGACCGACGCGCTGACCGAACACTACAATTTCTATTGAGGCGTAGATGCTGATCACCATCCGCCACAAACTGAAGATCGGGTTCGACAAGCCGGCGGCGCGGGTGCTGCTGCATCTGTTGATGACGCCGCAGACCGGCCCGAGCCAGCGTATCGCCAAATGGTCGCTCGCGGTCGAGGGGGCAACCCATGAAGTGCCGCTCACCGACGGCTTCGGCAACAAGGTCCTGTTCGCCGCGCTGACCGGCGTGGAGGCGCCGATCGAAATCACCGCCAGCGGCATAATCGAAACGCGCGGCGGCAATGGCGTTCTCGGCTGGCCGACGGGCGAGCCGGTGCCCTGGCTCTATCATCGCATGACCGCCGCGACCCGGGTGCCGGTGAGCGTCTGGGGCAAGTTCCGCGGCGAGGCGAGCCAGAGAGACGGCCAACTCGGCGTCCTGCACGGGCTGATGGCGCGCATCAACGAGATGCACGCCGCCGATCAGGCCGGCGGGCAGAACCAGTCGCAATCCAGCGATTCGGGTGCGCAGAGTCAGTTGCAGGGCGAGGCGGAGGGTGACGCGGAGCGGCGTTCGGCCGTCGCGTTCACCGAGAGCTTCGTCGGGGCGGCGCGCGGCCTTGGCATCCCGGCCAGGTTTGTCTCGGGCTATCTCCTGTCGGATGAAGCCGGCATCGAGAGCGGACCGCATGCCTGGGCCGAGGCCTATGTCGAAGGGCTCGGCTGGGTCGGGTTCGACGCCATGCTCGACATGTGCCCAACCGGCCGGCATGTGCGCGTGGCGGTGGGGCTCGACGCCGAGACGGCGGCGGCGGTTCGCACCTGTCCGGAGGCCAGCACGGACGCGATCCCGGTCGAAACCGTCGAAATCGCGGTTGCGGAAGCGGCGGCGCCATAGCAGAATCCGATTCCGCTTCCGTTTCGGTGCCTTCAGATGACTTATTGCGTTGGCCTCAAGATCGACCGCGGCATCGTGTTCGCGTCCGACACCCGCACCAATGCCGGCCTCGACAATGTCGCCTCTTTCAAGAAGATGCATATCTGGGACCAGATCCCGGACCGAACCTTCGTGCTGCTGACCTCGGGCAATCTGGCGGTGTCGCAGGCGGTGGTGACGCTTCTGAACGAACAGATCGGCGATCCCGAGCAGGACGGCCCGACCCTCGCCTCGGTCCGTACCATGTTCCAGGCGGCGCGGCTCATCGGCGCGGCCTTGCGGAAAATCCACCAGATCAACGAGGAAGTGATGGGGCACGAGGCGGAGGGCTTCACCGCCACCTTCATCCTCGGCGGCCAGATCAAGGGCGATCCGATGCGCCTGTTCCAGATCTATCCGGAAGGCAATTTCATCGAGGCGACCGAGGACACGCCGTTCTTCCAGATCGGCGAGCACAAATACGGCAAGCCGATCCTCGACCGTGTCGCCAAGCGCGAGATGCGCATGGGCGACGCCGCCAAGCTGTTGCTGCTCAGCTTCGATTCGACCATGCGCTCCAATCTCAGTGTCGGCCTGCCGATCGATTTCGCCATCTACCGGCGCGACACCTTCCATATGGGCGAAATAGAGCGGATCGAGGCCGACGATCCCTATTTCCGGGCCCTGAGTTCGGCCTGGTCGGAAGCGCTCAGGGCGGCGTTCGAGGAAATCAAGTCCAAGCCGCTCATCGAGCCCAACTGACGCAGCCAGATCCTCTCGTCATTGCCATGAAAACGGGAACCCGGAGCGTTTTCAGGCGAAGTGGGTACCGGTTTGCCGGTTCGAAAACGCGACCACTCAATAACCTGGAGCTTCCGTTCCGATTCCATCAGAACGGAAAACGCTCTATCGCTTTGTGGTCGCATCGTTTTTTTCGCAAAACCGGGATCCACTTTTGCGCACGATGCTCTAGCGCGAGGCGTCTGCCGTGCAAAAGGCTTTTTTTCGCGCATGGGGACCCGGGCGCGGCCGGATTCCCGATCAGGTCGGGGAAGCGGGGCCGGAAACCGCATGCCCTCCCCAAATCGGGCTGAAAAAGGGGGTGCCTTCCGGCACCCCCTCCGCTCCCCCCGAGAGCGTTTTCGCGGTGGCGTTTCGCCTCGCCTACCTGTTCATGCGGTTTTCGATCAGGTCCTCGACCACAAGCGGATCGGCCAGAGTCGAGGTGTCGCCGAGCGAACCGAAATCGTTCTCGGCGATCTTGCGAAGGATGCGACGCATGATCTTGCCGGACCGGGTCTTGGGCAGGCCCGGAGCGAACTGGACGTAGTCCGGCGCCGCGAACGGGCCGATCTCGGTACGCACCCAGGCCCTCAGTTCCTTCCTCAGATCGTCGGACATTTCCTCGCCGGCCATCAGGGTGACATAGCAGTAGATGCCCTGACCCTTGACCGGATGCGGATAGCCGACGACCGCGGCCTCGGAGACCTTGGCGTGAGCGACCAGGGCGCTTTCGATCTCGGCGGTGCCGATGCGGTGGCCGGAGACGTTCAGGACGTCGTCGACGCGACCGGTGATCCAGTAATAGCCGTCCTCGTCGCGGCGGCAGCCGTCGCCGGTGAAGTAGAAGCCCTTGTACTGCTGGAAGTAGGTCGCCATGAACCGGTCATGGTCGCCATAGACCGTGCGGGCCTGTGCCGGCCAGCTGTCCCTGATGGCGAGAACGCCCTGGACCTCGCCCGGACCCTTGAGTTCCTCGCCGGTATTGGGATCGAGCACCACCGGCTGGACGCCGAAGAAGGGCTTGGTCGCCGAACCCGGCTTGGTCGGGATGGCGCCGGGCAGCGGGGTCAGCATGAAGCCGCCGGTCTCGGTCTGCCACCAGGTGTCGACGATGGCGCATTTCTCGTGCCCGACATGCTTGTGGTACCACATCCAGGCTTCCGGATTGATCGGTTCGCCGACGGTCCCGAGGATCTTCAGGCTCGACAGGTCGGCGCCGTCGACGAATTTGTCGCCGGCCCCCATCAGGGCGCGGATCGCGGTCGGAGCGGTATAGAAGATGTTGACCTTGTGCTTGTCGACCACATTCCAGAAACGCGAGGCGTCCGGATAGTTCGGCACGCCCTCGAAGATCAGCGAGGTGGCGCCGTTGGCCAGCGGTCCATACACGATATAGGAGTGCCCGGTCACCCAGCCGATGTCGGCCGTGCACCAGAAGATGTCGCCGTCATGGTAGTCGAACGCCAGTTCGTGGGTCAAAGAGACATAAAGCAGATAGCCGCCGGTCGAATGCACCACGCCCTTGGGCTTGCCGGTCGAACCGGAAGTGTAAAGGATGAACAGCGGATCTTCGGCATTCATCGGTTCGGGCGGGCAATCGGCGGAGACCTTGGCGATCTCCTCGTGATACCAGTGGTCGCGGCCCTCGACGAAATTCACGTCGCCACCGGTGTGCTGGACCATCAGCACATCGACATCGGGCAGGTTCCTGAGGGCGATGTCGGCATTGGCCTTCAGCGGCACATGCTTGCCGCCCCTGAGACCTTCGTCGGCAGTGACGAGCAGCTTGGCCTCGCTGTCATGGACGCGGGAAGCCAGGGCATCCGGCGAGAAGCCGCCGAAAACGATGGAGTGGACGGCGCCGATGCGGGCGCAGGCCAGCATGGCATAGGCCGCTTCCGGAATCATCGGCAGATAGATGCAGATGCGGTCGCCCTTCTTGATACCCAACGCCTTGTAGACATTGGCCAGGCGCGACACGCGCTCGTGCAACTGCTTGTAGGTGATGTGCTCGGACTTGTTGGGGTCGTCGCCTTCCCAGATGAACGCGGTCTGGTCGCCGCGCTTTTCAAGGTGCCGGTCAATGCAGTTGGCGGAGACGTTGAGTTCGCCGTCCTCAAACCATTTGATCGAGACGTTGGGGTACTGGAACGTGGTGTTCTTGACCTTGGTGAAGGGCTTGATCCAGTCGAGCCGTTTGGCCTGTTCGCCCCAGAACCCGTCCGGGTCACTGATCGAGCGGGCGTACATTTCCTCATATTGCTCGGCCGTGACATGGGTGTCTTTGACGATCTGGGGGGGGGGATTAAAAACAGCTTCAGTCATCAGGTTCTCCATTCGATACGACGCAGCGTGGCACCCGTATCGGTTTGTTTTCCGCCAGCGCGCTCGGCCCCTGCTCGCACCTCCACACTGCGAAGGCTTTTGCTTTGGCTTGCCGGCCGGCTTTTTTCATCCTTTAGAGATCAGATCGCAAGATATTCCTGCCGCAAACCAGGACTGTCGAGAACATCCTGAGCCGTGCCGGCAAACGCGACCTGCCCCGTGTCGAGAATGACAGCGCAGTCGCTCAGCCGAAGCGCGGCGACCGCGTTCGGCGCGCACAATAACCGAAGTTATCCCGTGCCGCTTGATGTTCATCAAGATTTGTTCGATTTCGTACACAATAATCGGCCCCCGCCCTTCCGGGGCCGTGCCAGATTGTAAAACCTTTACACAAGGCATCAGGGACCCGGCAAATACCCGCATCCGCAGATCGCCACCGGAAAGGGTCGTGCCCTTTCGACGCCGGCGCCGGCCGAAATGCCGGAAGGATTTCCAGGCCCGTTCGACGGTCCGACCCCGGTCGGCCGAGGTTGAGACTTTCCGCAGCCGTCGGGCCCTGGATGATACGCCGATCCGCCGGAACCGGCCGGACTTCAGCCACTGCCGTCCGACGGACCGGCCGCGATCGGCCTTCGGGCCGCAGCGCAATTGCGGCGTGACAATACCGGCAACGGCGCGCAAGGCTGAGATCATGCCGGCGTCGTTGCGACCGGGCGGGGCGAGGATCCCGCCCTTCTTGAACGACATTTCTCCTATCGTAACATGTGTGCAAATCCTTGACAGACAAAAGGACGTCGTCGCCATCGGGCGCTCACGGCGTCCGGGACGCGCCGGCGAAAGGGGTTCCGGCCTCGGCCGGGCCATTTCCCGCCAGATTGTTTTCGGGATGGACGGCTCGCGCGATCTCATCGCCTCGCGGGCCGGTGCTCGCTTCGTGGCGATGGCGCCACTTCAGGAGTGTATGGGATGTTTCCGAAGCGACCCACAGCAACATTTACATTTATGGTTTGACAATCTATAAATGTAAAATTATCCTGTATCATCCTTTGATGAGCGGAGGAGTCGATGACGTCCAAATATCATCCGCTGCAGGTTTTCCTCGAAACTTCGGGTCTGAGCCGGATTCGCATGACCTTTTCGGAAATCGAGCGGATCCTTGGCTTCTCTTTGCCCAACTCCAAAACTTACCCGGCCTGGTGGAGCAACAGCACGACGAACAACACAATGACCAAGGTCTGGCTGGCAGCAGGTTATCGCACAAGTGAAGTCGATACGGTCGGCGAAGCTCTGACCTTTGTTCGCGACGAGAATTCCTCCATCAACGCCGGGACCGAGGACACGCAGCCAGCCCGTCCGCGTAGTCCTCTTTTCGGATCGATGAAAGGAACAACCATCGTTGCACCCGGCGTTGATCTGACGAAACCGGCCGATCCGGAATGGGCGACGATGTACGATAAGGAACCTATCGAGCTTTACTCCGGTGAAATCGACTCCATTCGCTCAGATCCAAATCTCAATGTATCACAGAAGATCCGAGCGCTGAGCGCCGCCGGTGTGAGCCGCGCAGAGATCGCGCGTCTATTGAACAAGCGCTACCAGCACGTACGCAACGTTCTTGTCGATGCCGAACGCAAGGCCGGCTGATGGCTGACGCACCCCGATTGCTATTCGACACCTGCACCGCGATCTGGACGACCGAAGGCGATCCGATTGGCCGGGAAGCAGTTCTCGCGCTGGACGAGGTCACCGATGCCGGCGAACGTTTTTTCGTCTCGCTCATCACGGCGTGGGAACGCGGCCTGCTGGTGTCACGCGGTCGCATTACCTCACCCCTGTCGCCAAAAGCCTGGTTCGAGCGACTGATGGCACGGCCGGAGATCGAGATTTTGCCCCTCACGCACGATATTCTGACCGACTCATCGTTTCTCCCCGGTGATATCCATCGTGATCCTGCCGATCGCATCCTTGTCGCGACGGCTCGCGCATTTGACCTGACAATCGTTACGCGCGACCGCCTTATTCTCGATTACGCGCAAAAGGGTCACGTTCGCGCCCTTGCCTGCTGACCGCCCCGTGCCCGCTTCGTGGCGATGCTGCCGCTTTGGGGCGGGCCTGTCTCGGTTTTGCCGAAATCGCCCGGCACCGAAACGCACATTAAGACGATTTGACTTCGGTCGCGCGCAGTCGGATCATCGCGAACTTCCGTCCCGCCGGCCACCGGTCACGTCTTCTCCTTCAGGCTGCAAATGACCCAAGACCTCACCTGCATTTCCCCCATTGACGGCTCCGTCTATGCGACAAGGCCGGCGCATGGCCTCGAGGAGGCCGAAGCCCTTCTCGGGCGGGCGCGTGCGGCGCAAAAGGCCTGGGCCAGGCGGCCCCTCGGGGAGCGCGTCGATCTGGTCAGGACCGGCATCGCCATTCTGGGCGCGATGAACGACGAAGTGACGCTGGAACTGGCCCACATGATGGGACGGCCGGTGCGCTATCAGGGCGAGTTCCGCGGCGTCGACGAACGCACCCAGTACATGGCCGCGATCGCCGCCGAGACGCTGAGGCCGACGATCATCGAGGAGACCGACGCCTTCCACCGTTTCCTCACCCGTGAACCGCATGGCATCGTCTTCGTCATCGCCCCCTGGAACTATCCTTACCTCACCGCGATCAACACCATCGTGCCGGCACTGATGGCCGGCAATGCGGTCGTCATCAAGCACGCGGTGCAGACCCTGCTGGTCGGCGAGCGGCTGGTGCGGGCCTTTTACGAGGCCGGCCTGCCCCACGATCTTTTTGTCAATCTCTTTCTCGATCACGACACCACCGGAAAGCTGATCGCTGCCGGCCAATTCGATTTCATCAACTTCACCGGCTCGGTCAATGGCGGCAAGGCGATCGAACGGGCGGCGGCCGGTACCTTCACCCCGATCGGGCTGGAGCTCGGCGGCAAGGATCCCGGCTATGTCACCGAGGACGCCGATCTGGACTGGTCGGTCGAGGTGCTGATGGACGCGGCCATGTACAATTCCGGCCAGTGCTGCTGCGGCATCGAGCGCATCTATGTCGCCGGGAAACTCTTTGACGAATTCGTCGACAAGGCCGCAGCCTGGACGCGCAAGCTGAAACTGGGCAATCCGCTCGACATGGAAACGACACTCGGGCCGATGGCCAATATCCGTTTCGCCAACGAGGTGAGGGCCCAGACCGGGGAGGCGATCGCCGCCGGAGCGGTGCCCCTGATCGAGAAACAGCTCTTTCCCGCGGACGATGGCGGCACCTATCTGATGCCGCAGATTCTCGTCAACGTCGATCACACCATGCGGGTGATGATGGAGGAAAGCTTCGGGCCGGTGGTCGGCATCATGAAGGTTTCCGGCGACGACGAGGCGATCGAACTGATGAACGACAGCCCCTACGGACTGACCGTGAGTTTGTGGACCAACGATCCCGAGCGCGCCGCCAGGATCGGCGAAGCGGCCGAAACCGGCACCGTCTTCATGAATCGGGCCGATTACCTCGATCCGGCCCTTTGCTGGACCGGGTGCAAGGACACGGGGCGCGGCGGCACGCTCGGCGCCATCGGTTTTTTGAACCTGACCCGAGCCAAATCCTATCACCTGCGCAGAAAGGCCTGAACGAAATGAGCATTGTTGCCGACTGGAGCTATCCGACCTCGATCCGCTTCGGCGCCGGCCGGATCAGCGAGCTGGCCGACGCCTGCAGGCAGGCAGGGATCAAACGGCCGCTCTTTGTCGCCAACAAGGGACTGACCGAGCTCGAGATCGGGCAAAAGGCACTCGGCCTGTTGCGCGAAGCCGGTCTGGGCCATTCGGTCTGCGCCGAGGTCGAAACCAACCCCACGGACGTCCATCTCGACACCGGACTGCGGGCCTATTGGGACGGCGATCACGACGGCATCATCGCCTTTGGCGGCGGCTCCGGTCTCGATCTTGGCAAGCTCATTGCCTTCATGTCGGGCCAGATCCTGTCGGTGTGGGACTTCGAGGTCGGCGGCGAACGCTGGAAACGGGCCGACGCCGACACCATCGCACCGATCGTGGCAGTGCCGACCGCCGCCGGCACCGGCGCCGAGGTGACGCGGGTGGCGGCGCTGACCGATTCCTTCGATCGCGTCAAACGCAACATCCTGCATCCCAGGATGATGCCGACCATCGTCATTTCCGATCCGGAACTGACCACCGGATTGCCCATGCCGATCACGGTCGGCACCGGCATGGACGCCTTCGCCCACTGCCTGGAAGCCTATAGCGCCCTCTTCTATCACCCGATGAGCACCGGCATCGCGCTCGAGGGCATGCGCATCGTCAAGGAGAGCCTGCCGCGCGTGGTTGCCGATCCGCTCGATATCGAGGCGCGCGGGCAGATGATGAGCGCCGCCGCCATGGGGGCGGTCAGTCTGCAAAAGGGACTCGGGGCCATCCATGCCCTGAGCCATCCGCTCAGCGCCATCTACAACACCCATCACGGCATGACCAATGCGGTCCTGATGCCGGCCGTTCTCAGGTTCAATCGCGAGACCATCGAACCCAGGATCGAAATGGTTGCCGCCTATCTCGGCATTTCCGGCGGTTTCAACGGTTTTTACGACTTCATCGTCAGGTTCCGGCACGATCTCGGTGTGCCCGAAAAGCTGAGCGCCCTCGGCGTCGGCTCCGAGCGGATCGACGAACTGGCGGAAATGGCGGTCAATGACGTCGCGGCACCGAGCAATCCGCGCCGGCTGACGGTCGAGGATGCCAGGGAGCTCTACGCCTCCTGCATCTAGAGCATCGTGCGAAAAGGCGGTTGCCGGCCTTTCGCCAAGACGATGCGATCACGATTTGCCGGAGCCTGCGTTCTGATTCGGTCGAAACGCGGGCTCCGGCAGCAGTCGCCACAGGGTTTGAGGAGCCTGATCATGGATATCGTTCTCGGCGCCGGTGTTGTCGGTACGGCCATTGCGCTCAGTCTGAGGCTACGTGGCCGCGAGGTGATACTGATCGACAGGCAGGCCCCCGGCCTGGCCACGAGTTTCGGCAATGCCGGACTCATCGAACAATCCGACCTCGTTCCCCGCGCCTTTCCGCGCGATCCGCTCGAACTGGCCGGATACGCGACCGGGCGCGACCCCAGGGCGGGTTTCGATCCCTTCTTCCTGCCGCGTCTGGCGCCGTTCCTTTTCAGCTACTGGCGCAATTCCGCCCCCGGCCGGCTCAGGGGCGTGACCGGCATGCTGGCACCGCTTTTTCTGAATTCCATTGCCGCTCACAAGGAACTGATGACCGCCGCCGGGGCGCTTGATCTGCTCCGCCCCAATGGATGGCTGCATCTTTATCGTGACGGGCCGGTCGGCAAGGACATGCGGGAAGCGGTCGCCATCTCCCGCGATCACGGCCAGCGCGTCGACATTCTCGACAGCGGCGAGATCGCGGCGCGGATGCCGCAGCTCAAACGCCACATCGCCTCGGCGGTGCATTGGCGGGATTCGGCTTCCATCTCCGATCCCGGCGAGCTGACCCGGCTTTATGCCGAGCATTTCGCCGCGCTCGGCGGCACGATCATGACCGCCGCAATATCCGGCGCGACGCAGACGAATGGTGGCTGGACTGTCGCGACCGATCAGGGCCCGATCCCGGGCGAAACCCTGATCGTTGCCCTCGGCCCCTGGTCGACCGATCTCACCCGAAAGCTCGACTACCGCATCCCCTTCGCCGTCAAGCGCGGCTATCACATGCATTTCGCCATCAACGATTCCGACCGACCGACGCTGCCGGCGATCGATGCCCAGGCCGGCATCGCCCTGACGCCGATGGCGCGCGGCCTGCGCATGACGACCGCCATCGAATTCGCCGCGCGCGATGCCCGTCCGAATTACCGCCAGATCGATCTCGGCGAACGCGCCACGCGCCAGCTTTTCGCCATCGGCGCGCGGCTCGACGATTCGCCCTGGCTCGGCTCGCGCCCGGTGACGCCCGACATGCGCCCGGTGATCGGGCCGGCACCGCGTCACAAAAGGCTGTGGTTCGCCTTCGGACATGCCCATCACGGACTGACGCTGGCGGCGATCACCGGCAGGCTCCTGGCCGAGGCGATCGAGACCGGCAGCCCCTCCGCCGAGCTCATGCCCTTTGCGCCGGCCCGCTTCGGCTAGAGCGGCGCGCATTCAAGTTGAATCGCTTCGCCGCTCTAGCGCATTTCTCATTTGGCGGAAGCACTTGTCGTCCTTGCGAGGAGCGT
>CAZKTH010000029.1:0-18353 GCA_964555575.1 uncultured Devosiaceae bacterium
CTTCGGACCTCAGATCGTGCCACCGGCACGATCTGTCCCTTCGGGTCGGTCCTCAATTGGCGGAAGGCCTGTCAAGCGGTGCCCTCGCGCGCGGCGCAACGCTCGTCGGACACACTGCCGGCATTGTAGCCTATGCGTCGATCCGCTTGTCGTCGGCGCCGAAGAAATGAAGCCGCTCGGGCGGCGCGCCGAGGGTCAGATGGTCGCCCGGCGCGACCTTGAGGTGGCCGGAAACGGTGAACAGCAGCTTCTGGGCCGACCTGAGCACACCGTGAATGACCGTCTCGGTGCCGAGCGCCTCGACAAGGGTGACGGTCAGATCAAGCCCCTTTTCGGCCCGGGACAGATGCTGCGGCCGGATGCCTACTGTCACCGTCCTCGCCGGCACAAAGCCGGCGAGGAGCGGCGCCGCATCCTCGGCTGTCAGAAAATTCATCGACGGCGCGCCGATAAAGCCGGCGACGAAGCGGTTGTCGGGACGGTCGAACAGTTCGAGCGGCGGCGCCACCTGTTCGATCTTGCCCTGACGCAGTACGACGATCCGGTCGGCGAGGGTCATCGCCTCGATCTGATCGTGAGTTACGTATATCATCGTTGCTCCGAGCCGCGCGTGCAATGCGGCAAGTTCGGCACGCATGGAGACGCGCAGTTCGGCGTCGAGATTGGACAAAGGCTCGTCGAGCAGGAACGCGGTCGGGTCACGGACGATGGCACGGCCGATGGCGACGCGCTGGCGCTGGCCGCCGGACAATTGCCCCGGCCGCCGGGCGATCAGCGGCTCGATCTCGAGCATGCGCGCGACGTCGGTGATGCGCCTTTCGATCTCCGCCTTGGCCATTTTCATGTTCTGAAGGCCGAAGGCGAGGTTCTGCCTGACCGTCATGTGCGGATAAAGCGCGTAGGACTGGAAGACCATGGCCAGACCCCTGTCGGCGGCGCTGACATCGGTCACGTCCTTGCCATCGATATAGACCTTGCCGGCGCTCGGCTGGTCCAGGCCGGAGATCTGGCGCAAAAGCGTCGACTTGCCGCAGCCGGACGGACCGACGAAGACGGCCAGTTCTCCCGCGTCGACCGCAAGATTGATGTCGGTCAGGACCTCGTGGGCGCCGAACCGCTTGTAGAGCCCCTCAAGCCTGATCTTTTCCATCCGCGTACCCTATTTCAAACCGGTGCCGGCGATTCCGGTGGTAATGAATCGCTGGAGGAAGACGAAAACAAGCACCACCGGAATCATCGTGGCGACGGTCATCGCCAGAATGTAGTGCCATTGCACGTTGAGTTCGCCGGCGAAGGTGTTGAGCCCGACCTGCAGGGTGAACAGCTCCTTGCGGCTCAGAACGATCAGCGGCCACAGAAAATCGTTCCAGCGCCAGACGACCGAGAAGATGGCAAGCACCGCCAGCGCCGGCGCCGTCAGCGGCAGGACGATCCGCCAGTAGATCTGCCATTCGCTGGCCTTGTCCATGCGCGCCGCCTCGATCAACTCGTCGGGAATGGTCAGCATGTACTGGCGCAACAGGAACACGCCGGTCGGCGTCGCCACGGTCGGCAGGATCACGCCCCACAAGGTGTTTTGCAGGCCAAGCGTCGAGATCACCGAATAAAGCGGTACCAGATTGACCGAAAGCGGGATCATCAGCGTGGCGACGATGATGAGCAGCACGGCGTTTCGCCCCCGGAACTCGTATTTGGAAAGGGCGAAGGCGGCCATGGAATTGGTGACAAGGGTGATGAGCGTCGCCATCACGGTCACGAACACGGAATTCCACAGATAAAGGCCGAAATTGAACTCCTCGAGCGGCTTGACGTAGTTCTCCCAGGCAAAGCCGACCTGACGGATGGGCGTGCGGTCCGAAATCGGCACCTTGATCACCGTCTTCGGATCGGCCGGATCGACCATCTGCGCCACCGTGCCGACCCGCCGCAATTCCGCCAGCCTTTGGCTCGCGCCGTCCGGCAGTTTCACCGTGTAGAGCGGCAGTTGCCTGGTCTGGCCGGAAATGGTGACCGGCACGGTTTCGGTGACATAGGGCAGGATGGTCGGCGGGAACTCGGCGAGCTGGGCCGGCGTCTTGAACGAAGATAGGACCAGCCAGATCGCCGGCCCGAACATCAGGATCAGCCCGGCCCCGAGCCACAGATAGGTGATGACGTCGGTCCAGTGCCAGGCACCGTTGCGGCCGCGCCGGCGGACGAGAAACTGGGCGAGCTTCATGTCCGGTCCCTCCAGCGCTGCAGCCCGAGCTGCGTCAGGGTCAGAACGATCAGCACGCCACCCATCATCAGCGAGGCGGCCGAGGCAAGGCCGGGATTTCTGAGGATCGAGGCGAAGCCCACCTCGTAGATGTACTGGGTCAGGAACAGGGTCGAGGTGCCCGGCCCTCCGCCCGTGAGCACATAGACCTCGTCGAAGATCTGGACGGCGCGGATCAGGGCCAGAACGATGACGACCAGCAGATTGGGCCAGAGCAAAGGCAGGGTGATGCGCCAGAAGATGCGCGCCGGCCTGGTGCCATCCATTTCGGCAGCTTCATAAAGATCGCGCGGGATGGCCTGCAGCCCGGCCAGAAGGATCAGCGCGTAAAAGCCCATATGGGCCCAGACCGAGACACCGACGGCGGCGGTGAAGGCCCAGTTGCGCTCGATCAGCCAGTTGACCGGATTGATGTCGAACTGGACGAGAATGAAGTTCAAAAGGCCCTGACGTTGCAGGATCCAGCGCCAGATCAGGCCCACGACCACCGGCGACAGCAATACCGGAAAGAAGAAGACGGCGCGCCAGAAACCGCGGGCGCGGATCTTGGAATTGAGAATGAGCGCGGTGCCCATGGCCACGACCGTGATGGTCGAGACCTGGATGACGACGAAACGGGCCGTGTTCCAGACTGCGGTCCAGAACAGGTCGTCACGGCAGCTCGAAGGATCGAAATTGTTCTTGCAGGTCAACAGGCGCTCGAAATGCTGGGCGCCGACATAGCTCCTCTGGGTCAGGAACAATTCGTTCCCGCCGGTGACCGAATAGGCAAAATTGATGAACAGAGGAATGATGACGAAGATGCCGAACACTAGCATGTTCGGTGCCAGGAAAAAGGCGATCATGCCGCCCTTTCCCGTCAGCCGCTGCCAGTATCTGAGCGGCGCGTCGATCGTCACCGCCAGCCAGCGCGCCGGCGCGGTGAAAACCGCGCCGACGATGTTTGTGCGACCTGAGCTCATTGGCCAGCCTGTTTCACCTGCTCGGCAATGTCCTCGTTCATGCGCGTGAAGGCCTGGTCGAGCGTCAGTTCACCGGCCATGGCCTGACTGGTGCGGGTGACGAGCGCGCCGTAATAGGCGTCCGACCACTTCCAGGCCGACAGCTTGGACGCATTCGGGGCGATCTGGCCGCTGGCGGTCACGAAGGCGCCGAGGGCCTGCTTGACGTTCGGATCGTTTGTCTGGAAGTCGAGATTGCCGGCAGCGACGATGGCCTTGTTGGCCGGCAGGAACAGGGTGCGTTCGGAGAACTCGCGCACCACCGGCTCGGAGGCGAGATAATCCATCACCTTGCCGACCGCTTCGGGAACCTTGGTGTACTTGATCGCCACCAGGCCGGCGCCGCCAGCCATGCCGGAGCAGGCCACGGTGCCGCACGGGCTGCCCGTCGCTATCCAGTCGAAGGCATCGCCGATCTTCGAGGCGAAGTTCGAGATCTGCCAGTTGCCCGAATAATAGTAGGGGATCTGGGCGTTGATGAAATCGTCGGCGGCGGCGCGATAGGTCGAGCCGGCGGCGCTCACCCAGACGTCCTTGAGGTTCTTGCCCTCATTGGTCCAGTTGACCATTTTGGTCACGAAGGTCTTCACACCCTCGTCGATCGGGGCCGGCATGCCGTCCGGGGCGATGTAGTCGGCGCCATAGCTGACATTCGGGCCGCTGAGGCGGTGACCGGAGCGGTCGAAGGCGAAGGCCGCCGCGAGCCCCTGGTTCTTGGCCACCTGATCGGCTGCATTGACCCATTCGTCCCAGGTCGCCTTGGGACCGGGAATTTCGACGCCGGCCTGTTCGAACAGGGTCTTGTTGGCAAAGCCGCCGGTCACGGTCAGCTGGGTCATGAAGCCGGTGATGGCGTCGGACCCGTCGGGGCGCATCCAGTCGGCCTGGGCCCCGTAATTGGCCCGCCAGTATTCGGGGTCGTTGATGTAGGGCGTCAGGTCGAGCCAGTGCTTGGACAGGGCCTTGAGATTGGTGACGCGGGCGATGTCCGGCCCCTCCCCGGCCGCGAGCGTGATCGGCAGCTGCTCCTGGGTGACCTGATAGGACACGTTGTCGAGAATGACGTTGATGTCCGGATTGTCCTGCATGAACCGATTCAGCAGGTCCTGCATGACCTCGCCTTCATTGCCGTCCGAATACCACATGATGCGGACGTCGGTCGCCAGCGACGGACTGGCGATCAGCATCGTCGCCAGGGCCGCGGCCAAAGACAGTTTCTGGGCTATTTTTCTCATAGTCGTTTTCCTCCCTTGAGTGCATTCATGCCGGGCACCGGCCCGGCGCCGACAGGGCCCGCCAACGGGCTCATGCCGGCAGTCTTCGTCTCTCTCCCTGCATGGTCCATGTCCTGGGATCGAGCGTTCGTCCTTCGGCGGCTACCACCCCCGAAGCGCTGAACTCGACGACGCCGTAACCGGCGTCGGTCACACGATAGGTGCCGTCGGCCAGTCGCTCGACGTCGAGCCTGTGGCGGGTGGCGAAGCCGCCAAGATCGCCGCCGCGCCCGAGCCGGACGAGCCAGAGCCCGTCGCGGCCGGCAAGGCGCAGTTCGACCCCTGCCGAGGCACCGGAAGTCTGCAGTTCGAGCGGGCCGGAGGCCCTGATGGTCACAAATCCCTCGCCCGAGCGCGCCGAGGCACGATCGCCGGCAAGCGTCCATTCCTCGAATTCCATGGTCGGGAACCAGCAATGGGTGAAATCGAGTTGCGGCATCACGCCGTCGAAGACGACAAGCGCGAGGTCGCGATATTGCTGGACGCGCGGCACGTTGGCCGATCCGCCCCAGAATGAGGGCCGTCCATAGCCCGACTGCACCATCTCGCCGGGATGGTTGATGAAGATCTGGGCCCGCGGCTCGCGGCCGATGCGGGCATGGATGAGGGTTTCCTGATAGCCCCAGTCGCCCCAGCGATACAGTGCCGCCGAGCCGAGGGCGGTATCGGCGGTCTTGTGGTGGTAGAGGCGGGCGAAACCGTTTTTGCCCTGCCAGAACATCCATTCCTGGGCGTCATTGTCGGTCCAGTCGGCCCGATCCCGCAATTCGGGCAGTTCGAGTCCGTAATCCCTCAGGCAAAGCGCCATCTGCGCCAGGCAGTTGACGTGCGAGCCATAGGCGCCCAGGCCCCAGACGAGACGGGCGACGCCGGTCAGCTCCAGCGTGTCGGTCGGGATCAGCGAATGCTCGTAGCTTCGTCCCTGGGCGGCAGTGACGACGCCGTGATGGGCCGAATTGGCGACGATGGTCAGGAGCCTGATTATTGCCTTTTCAGAGCGCGTCCGGATGATTTCATCAGGCGCCAATGCAAAAAGTGCCGTCAGTCCCTTGAAATCAATCGGAAAATAGGGCGCCGAATTGAACTCGGCCATTTCCGCGGTTTCAAAATGGTCGAACCAGTCCATCAGCCTTTGGTAGCCGACCCTGCTCTGTTCGGTTCCGGAGCGGCCGGAACGGACGAACCGGGCGTCGGGCTGGCAGTGGCCGGCAAGATAGGCGGCGGTGTGGAACAGAAGCGCGTGGTTTTCCGAGAAATACCACTGCACGTCGTTGCCCGGCTCGTCCATCCAGTAGCGATAGACCAATGCCGCCTTGTCGATGCGTTCACGCATCTCCGGATCGATGCGGTCGGCAAAAGCGATGCGGCAGAACAGGAGTGGCACCAGGGCAAAATCGGCGCAGTCCCAGCACGCCTCGATCACCGGCAGGAAGGTGTCGAAGATCTCGTGCGCCCTGGCGATGTCGTCCGCCGTACCCTCCGCCAGCAGCGCCAAAGCGCGTTCGGTGTCGCCTTCGGCACTGTCGGCGATGAATCTCAAGGCCTCGGCGATGCGGGCCGCAAGCGTGTCCGGTGCCGGACCCAGGGCCGTGCGGCCGCTGATCTCGGCCCCGAGCCGCGCCTCGGTTTCAAATCCGCCGCAACTGAAGCGCATCTGGAAATAGCGGTAGTCGGGCGGAAACTCGCCCGAATGCCCGATCCGCACCTTGCTGGTGCCGACAGGAATATCGAGGGTGATCGCCTGGGCATCGTGCGACATGAAATGTCCGGCGATCCTGACGCTGGCCGTGGCGTCCTCGGGCAGCGTTTCGGGCAGGACGACAAAGATGTCGGCGTCGTCATAATGCTTCTTGTCGAGATGCATGGCCTCGAGCGCCCGTTCAATGCCCATGACGAGCGCCGGGTCGGCCTCATAGGGCAGGCCTTCTTCCGCCTCCGGCCCTTCGACATAGGTCAGAAGCACCCGCAGCACCGCGTCGCGCTCGGCCAGATCCTCGAACCAGACGGCAATTTCGTTATGGCCCTGTTTCAGCTCGACGGCGAATTCGGCCTCGGCCATGGCGTTGCGGCTCGCCGGCGACAGCCATCCGGCCGAAACGCCGTTCACATAGAGCCTTGCGGCGCCGCAGATGCCCAGGCGCAGCCGCGCGGGCCCCGCCTGTCCGGCCGTGATGGCGGTGCGGGCCCAGCCGAAAAGCCGCGTCGCACGGAACCAGAAACCGGAAAGATCGAGAAAGGCCGAGCCGAAGGGCAGGACATTGCGCGCCGCGCGCCAGTCCGGATCGAAAGCCGGCTCCGGCTCCCTGTCCCGCACCTGATCGATATAGGCGGTGCGGCAGGGATAGGTGTGAGGGATGACGTTCTTGTCCTTGGTCAGAAAGAAGGTCGAATCCATCTCGCCCTGCATTGGCGCGTCGTCGACGTCGTAACGCGCCTCGGAGAGGTCGGTCACCTGCCAATAGGTCAGCGGATCACCGGGTTTGAGCATTCAGCGCAACTCCTTGACGGTCACCGGTTGCACGTCGTTGTAGGCCTGGTTCTCGCCGGTCATGCCCCAGACGAAGGCATAGGGGCCGGTCCCCGCCCCCATATGGATCGACCAGGCCGGCGACAGCACGACGTCGCCATTGGCACACACGAGATGACGGGTATTGTCGGGCCGGCCGATGAAATGCATCACCCGGTCCTCGTCGCCGAGGTCGAAATAGCAATAGGCCTCCATGCGCCGTTCATGCAGATGTGGCGGCATGGTGTTCCACACCGAGCCGGGGGCCGGATCGGTGATCCCCATCAGCAGGAGGCACGAGGGCGCTACCTCCGGATGGATATACATGGCCAGGGACCGGATATTGGCCTTTTCGGCCGAACCGAGTTCGATGTGCTTGGCCTTGGCCCTGGAGATGAGCCGGGTCGGTATGTCGGCGCCGGCCGGTACCGAATTCATGTAGAACCGCGCCGGCCGGTTCTGTGCCTTGCTTTCGAGCGCAACGGTCCTGGTCCCGCGCCCGACATAGAGCACATCGCGATTGTCGAGCGCGTAAGGCTTGCCGTCGACGGTCGCGATCCCTGCCCCGCCGAGATTGGCGATGCCCATCTCGCGGGCGGTGAAGAACAAGGGCGTGCCGATTTCGGCGCCGTCGCCGAAACGCAGCGCGCCATGGGTCGGCACGGCCCCGCCGACGATCATGCGGTCGAAATGGGTATAGGTGAAGCTGAGCTTGCCGGGCTTGAACAGACCTTCGACCATGAAGGTCTGGCGCAATTGAGCCGGCAGCATCCCGTCGATCTGGTCCGGCCCGGCGCCATAGCGCTGGATCATGCTCATCACAGGGCCTCCAAATGTTCATGGGCCCGGCAGCCCTCGACCAGCGCCAGGATGGCGAGCGACTGGCCATAGCCGGTCGGCTGGATCGGGATGTCGCGATAATGCTGGAGATCGTGGCCCATGCGGGTGCCGTAGCTCACGCCCCGGACGACGCCGGCGGCATCGATGGCGCCGATGACGGCGTCGAGCGCCCTGAGCCCTGCCGCGCGCCATTCGGGCCGTCCGAGACCGAGCCGCGCTGCCTTCAGGAGTCCATAGGCGAAGCCCGCGGTGGCCGAGGTTTCCTCATAGCTCGTTTCCTCGTCGAGCAGGGTGCGCCACATGCCGGATTGCGTCTGCAGCGGCAAAAGCGCCTCGACCTGATCGCGCAAAACCTCGATCAGGAAGCTCTTCACGGAAGGGCTGACGTCGGCGAGTTCGAACAGATCGACAATGCCGGCGGTGATCCAGGCATTGCCGCGGGCCCAGCGGGCGTCGGCGAAATTGTTGCGGCCATTGAAGGTCCAGCCATGGAACCAGAGGCCCGTCGCACGGTCGGCAAGGAAATGGGTGTGGATGAGGAACTGCCGTTCGGCCTCCGCGACCAGATCGCGGCGACCCGAGGCTTCGCCATAGGCGGCAAGGAACAGCGCCACCATGTAGAGCGTGTCGTCCCAGAGTTCGCCCTGATTGAGCTTGTCGGACACATCGTGCTGGAAGCCGCCGAAACCGGTGCGGGCGCCTGTGCCCATCAGCCTTTCCGCCCAGTCCTTGAGCGCCGCGCCGAGTTTCGGGTCGCCGGTCTTTTTCCAGTAGAGCGAGGCACCGAGCATCGGCGCCGTGGTGTTGACGTTGAGCCCCGGCAGACCGCGGTTGAGCGCCCTTGCGTACCAGTTGCCGATCAGACGGCCGAGTTCGGCATCGAAATCACGCGCCTTCCACAACTGCACCAGGCCGAACAGCCCCACGCCCTGCGGCCATTCCCAGGAATCAAAGCTGATATAGTCGCCGGCGCTGCCGTCGAGATTGGGTTCGTCAAAGCGCCCGTCATCGGCAAGAGCGGTCATGCCGGCGACCAGCCGGTCGAGAACCGCCTCCATCCGTTCGCGCGCCGCCAGCTCGGCCATTGCGACATCTCCTCCCATGCGCGATGAATGCAATCTGCAAGCAATTGTGCAATATGTAATTTCATTGCATATTTGCGGTACAGGAAGGAAACGGTCATGGGCAAGCGTCCGCGCATCAGCGACATCGCCGAACGCCTCGGGGTGTCGACCGCCACGGTCTCCCGCGCCATATCCGGCAAGGGCTATGTGCGCGAGGAACTGGCCGAGCACATCCGCGCCACGGCGCTCGAATTGAATTACGGCGTGCCGGAAAACCTCGCCGGTCAGCGGGTGCTGCTCGTCGTCTCGCACGAGGCCATGATCGATTTCGAACGCAGCCAGTTCACCATGTATGTGCTCGAAGGCTTGCGGCGGCGGGCGGCCGAGCGCGGCCTCGTCATCGAGAACCACGCCTTCCGCACCGCCGACGGGCTGGCCGGCCTCGCCGAACTGGCCGGGGCCGACGACCTTCTGGGCATGTTGTTCCTGACCGTCGACGACACCATCCTCAAGACGGCGCGGGCCCTCGACTGTCCGGTGATCCTGGTCAATTCCGACGATCCGGAAATGCGTCTGAGTTCGGTGACGCCGTGCAACCGTTCGGCGGCAGCGATGGCGGCGCGCCATCTCGTCGATCTCGGCCACGAGCGCATCGTCTTTCTGACCAAGCCGGGGCGGCGGACGATCCAGCGCCGCCTCGAAGGCCTGCGCGACGTGCTCGGACCGCGCCATGACGAAAGCCTTGTCATCGAGGCCGAGGACTGGACGGTGCAGGCGGCCGAAGCGGCCATCGCCCGGGCCCTGAAGGACCATCTCGATTTCACCGCCGTCGTCGCGGCCGGCGACATTCTCGCCGCCGGCGCCCTGCGCGCCCTGCACGCCGCCAATCTCAACGTGCCCGAGGACGTTTCGGTCATCGGCATAGACGGGCTGCCGCAGGGCGCCTATCTGTCGCCGGCCCTCACCACCGTCGCCATTCCGATGCAGGATATCGGGGCGTTTTCGCTCGACCTTCTGGTCAACACGGCCCAGATGCACGGCACCAGCCGCGCCATGCCGCTGAGCCGGATCGAACTGGCCTGCAATCTGACCGTCAGGGATTCGACCGGCAGCGTCGCGCCGCCGTCGCAAAGGCCCAGCCACGCGAGCTGAGCGTATCGGGAAGAAGCGGAAACCGTTCTTCCGGTCCGGACATGCGATTGCTCAGGACTTGAGCCATCTTTCGAAGAACGACAGCACACCGGCGCGCATCGCCGGCGTTTCGGCGTGGCCGCCTTCCGGCTCGATCAGCACCTCGAGCCGATCCGCGGCATCCGCCTGCGCGTAGGCGGTACGGGTCTGCTTGAGCGCGACGGCGACGGCGTCGGGCGGGGTCAGGGGATCGCGGGCGCCGAGCCCGATGAATTGCGGCCGCGGCGCGATGAACCCGGCGACTTCGCCATTGGAGGCAAAATCGAGCAGGCCCGGAATGGTCAGGTAGATGCCGTGCCCGTCATGGGCGCCCGAGGCGATCATCGTTTCGAAATCGGCATAGCAGCAAAGATGCGCCAGTGCGGCGATGCGCCTGTCGACCGAAGCCAGCCAGTAGGAAAAAGTCGCACCCATGGAAATGCCGAAGGCAGCGATCCTGTCCGCCGCCACATCCGGGCGGGCGCTCAGATAGTCGAGCGCCGAGCTCAGTTCGCCGAGCATCTGGCCGGCGAGCGAGCGCCCGTGCCACAACAACGCCTTTGCCAGACTGCTTTCGGTCTGGCCCTGCCGTTCGCCGAATGTCGGCAGGTCGATGGTCATCGAGACAAAGCCGCTGGCGGCAAAGACCGGTCCCAGCGGCGACAGCAGCGCCGGCCGGCCGGTGATCAATTCATCGGCGCCGATGTCGTAGTTGTTGCCATGGGCATGGATGTAGAGCACCGCCGGCAGCGGCACCCTGACCACGGACGGCCTTGTCAGAATGCCGCGCACGGCTTCGCCCGTTTCGGTCCTGAAATGCAGGGTCTCGACGGCAAAGACGTCGCCCTTGCCTGTTTCGGCAGCAACCAAACGCAGCTTGTGGCGGCCGATCTCGAAGGCCGCCCTGATCTCCTGGCGCGTCGGTTCGGTGCCGGAACCTCCGGGCAAAGGCTCTGGCATCGATCCTAGACCGTCTTCAGCCAGCCGCCATCGACGAAATAGGTCGAGCCGGTGGAATAGCTCGCCTTGTCCGAGCACAGGAAGACGAAGAAATTCGCCAGTTCCTCGGGCGTGGCGAAGCGCTTCATGCCGCCCGCCTCGTCGGCGACGCCCTGCAGATGCGCCTGGTAGCCGTCCTCGCCGGCGATCTGCTTGGCGGTCTTGACCCAGTCCGGCGTCAGGACAAGGCCGGGATTGATGGTGTTGACACGGATATTGTCGCCCACGACCTCGTTGGAAAGGGTTTTCGAGAACATCATCAATGCCGACTTGGTCACATTGTAGATCGGCTCGTACCACAGGGGCTGCACGGCGCAGATCGAGGCGTTGTGGATGATGGCGCCGCCGCCCTTCTGTCTCATCTGCGGCACCAGCCCGCGTGCCAGCCGCACCGCCGCCATGACGTGCAGCTGCCAGTAATAGTCCCACTTGTCGTCGTCGGCTTCCTGGATGGTCTCGTTCGAGCCGGTGCCGGCATTGTTGACAAGGATATCCGCCCCGCCCATCTCCGCCGCCGCCTCGATCAGGGCGTTGCAGCCCACGGCGGTGGCGACGTCGCAGGCGACACCTTTCGCCGCAACGCCGAACTTGCCGGCGATCGCCTCGGCGACCTCGCGGACACGTTCGCCGCCACGGGCGCCGATGATGATGTTGCAGCCTTCCGCCGCCAATCCTTCCGCTACCGCAAGTCCGATGCCGACACTGCCGCCGGTGATGACCGCCAGCTTGCCCGAAAGACCCATATCCATGTTTTCACCCGGGCGCAGGGCCCGGCCCTTCTCAGTTTGCCGCCTTCAGTTCGCCGGTCATGTGCGCCTCGGGCTCCGGCGGCTCCATCGCCCCGGTCATGATCGCCACCGCGTCCGACATCGAATGCTTCTTGGGATCGATGACGGCGATCCGCCGTCCCAGGCGGTGGATGTGGATGCGATCGGCGACCTCGAAGACATGCGGCATGTTGTGCGAGATCAACACGATCGGCATGCCACGCGCCTTGACGTCCTTGATCAGTTCGAGCACGCGACGACTCTCCTTGACGCCAAGGGCCGCGGTCGGCTCGTCCATGATGACCACCTTGGACCCGAAGGCGGCGGCCCGGGCCACGGCAATGCCCTGGCGCTGGCCGCCCGACAGGGTTTCGACCGCCTGGCCGATGTCCTGGATGGTCATCAGGCCGAGTTCGGAGAGCTTCTCACGCGCCATCTTTTCCATGGCCTTCTTGTCGAGCTTTCTGAACCATTTGCCCATGGGTCCGGACTGCCGGATTTCGCGGCCCAGGAACATGTTGTCGGCGATCGACAGGGCAGGACTGAGGGCGAGGGTCTGGTAGACCGTCTCGATCCCGGCGGCACGGCCCTCGAGCGGCGAGCCGAATTCGACCGGCTTGCCGTCGAGCTTGATCTCGCCGGCGTCGGGTTGCAGGGCGCCGGAAAGGATCTTGATCAGCACCGACTTGCCGGCGCCATTGTCGCCGATCAGCCCCAGCACCTCGCCAGGATACAGATCGAAATCGGCGCCGTTGAGGGCGGTGACACGGCCAAAGTGCTTGTAAAGCCCGTGGCCTTCGAGGATGGGTGCAACTGCCTCAGTCATGCCGAAATCCTCCGGATCCACTGATCAATGGCGACGGCGACGATGATCAGGGCGCCGACGGTCAACTGCGTCCATTGCGGATCGGTGCCCCACAGTCTGAGGCCGAGCGAGAAGACGCCGACGATGAGCGCGCCGAACAGGGTACCGAGGATGGACCCCCGGCCACCGAACAGCGAGGTGCCGCCGATCACCACGGCGGTGATGGCGTTGATGTTTTCATTCTGCCCCGATTGCGGCGAGATGGCGCCGATGCGCCCGATCAGGGCCCAGCCGGCCAGGGCGCAGATGATGCCGGCCACCACATAGACCGAGACCAGTGTCCGGTTGACCCGGACGCCGGCCAGTTCGGCCGCTTCCGGATCGTCGCCGATGGCATAGACGTGCCGACCCCAGGCGGTGTGGTTCAGGACGTACCACACGACCACCGCCAGGATGACCATCAGGAACACCGCGTAGGTGAACACGGCCCCCCCGACCTTGAACGTGGTGCCGAAGAACTGCAGCAGCGGGTGCTCGGCGGCGATTTCCTGACTGCGGATCGTCTCGTTGGACGAGTAGATGAACATGGCGGCGGCAAACACCGACCATGTGCCGAGGGTAACGATGAACGGCGGCAGCTTCACCTTGGTGACCAGCATGCCGTTGATCCAGCCGGCAAAGGCGCCCAGCGCGATGCCGAAGGTGATGGCGACCGGTGTCGGCCAGCCATCGATCATGGCGACGCGCCCCATGACCACCGAGGTCAGCACCATGATGGCGCCGACGCTGAGGTCGATGCCGGCGGTCAGGATGATCAGCGTCTCGGCGATCGCCACGATGCCGGTGATCGCCACCTGCTGAAGGATGAGCGTCAGCGCAAAGGGCGAATAGAATTTCGGCCCGACGATGACTGCAAAAGCTGCCGTCGCGGCGATCAGCACGAACAGTGGCACGATGGCCGGACTGGAATGCAGCATCTGCTGGAGCCGGTGCACGATATCGCGCTGCTCGCTGTCGAACGCGGCGACGGTTGCATCGCTGCTGGCCATGCTTCTTTCGTAATCCTGGCCCTTGAAGTCTTCCGATTTGTTGCTCATCTCCCCCCACTTCCAACAGGGGCGACCCACAGGCCGCCCCTATCTTGGTTATCCCCTGGTCAGGAACAGGTTACGACTAACCCCAGCAAAGCTTAAGCCCTTCTTCGGAGGTAATCGACGGCACACCCTCGACCGGATGATCGGTGACGAGCTGGGCGCCGGTGTCGAAGAAGTCCTTGCCGGGCGTATTGGCGGGCAGCGTACCGTCATCGGCATACTGCTTGATCGCCTCGATGCCCATAGAGGCCATCAGCAGCGGATATTGCTGCGAAGTGGCGCCGATCACGCCATCCTTGACGTTGTTGACGCCCGGGCAGCCACCGTCGATCGAGGTGATGACCACCTGGTTCTCAAGACCCACGGCCTTGAGGGCTTCGTAGGCGCCGGCTGCCGCCGGTTCGTTGATCGAGTAGACCACGTTCACGCCCGGATCCTTCTGCATCAGGTTTTCCATGGCCGTGCGGCCGCCCTGCTCGTTGCCGGCGGTCACATCGTGGCCGATGATGCGCGGATCGTTCTCGTCGCCCCACTTGTTGGGATCGGCCAGTTCGATGCCGAAGCCCTTCATGAAGCCCTGGTCGCGCAGCACGCCGACCGTCGGCTGGTTGGTGGCCAGGTCGAGGAAGGCGATGCGGGCGTCATTGGCCTTGGCTCCGAGATAGCCCTTGGCCCACTCGCCGATCAGTTCGCCAGCCTTGAAGTTGTCGGTGGCAAAGGTCGCGTTGGCGGCGGTGATCGGATCGAGCGGCGTGTCGAGGGCGATCACCAGGATGCCGGCATCGCGTGCCTTCTGCACGGTCGGCACGACGGCCTTGGTGTCGGAGGGCACCAACAGGATGCCTTTGACGCCATCGGCGATGCAGGTCTCGATGGCGGCGACCTGGCTCTCATTGTCGCCGTCGAACTTGCCGGCATAGGCCTTCAGGGAAATGCCGAGTTCCTTGGCCTTGGCGGTGGCGCCTTCCTTCATCTTCACGAAGAACGGATTGGTGTCCGTCTTGGTGATCAGGCAGGCACTGATATCGGCGGCAAAGGCGGGTACGGCCGCCATGACACCAGCAATGGCGGCACCGGCAAGCGCCGTTTTCAGAATAGCTTTCATATTTTCCTCCCTGGCTCCGCGACATGCGGACCAACTAAATTGCGCGGAAGCAGAACCGGTCGCTCCGGCCTGCTGTGTTCCCAATTGCCCCGCACCGATCGGGTGCGAAGCGGACCGAAAAGCGGATCGTGCCTCCGTGACCACGTCGCTCTTCCGCCCGTATCATTTTCAATCCCGGCCGGCCTGTCAATAAGTTTATCCAGTGGATTTAATAATTGACAGGATCGGCCCCGCGGGTTCACTTTTCCGGCCGAACCAACGTGCGGAATCGACTGTAAGAATCAGGTCGGGTCGGTTCTGCAGCCGCCGCAAGCTGCGGCAACGCATGCGGACAAGCCGCATCAGGGAGGGGATACTGACCGAGGAACCGGTTGTATCGACAGGCCATTCGACAAGGAGTCCCATGCTGAGCCGGGGCACCCACCAGGCCGGCGTGCGCCTCTACAATGAGCGCCTGGTTCTCTCGATCATCAGGCGCCGGAGCAGCATCGCCAAGGCGGAGATTGCCCGCGCCACCGGCCTGTCGCCACAAACGATCTCGATCATCACCAACCAGCTGACCCGCGACGGCCTGCTGCTGCGCGGCACGCCGACGCGCGGGCGCATTGGCCAGCCACTCGTCCCCTACTCTCTCAATCCCGATGGTGCCTTTGCCTTTGGTCTCAAGATCGGCCGGCGCAGCGCCGAACTGGTCCTGATCGATCTCGTCGGCAATGTCCGGGCCAAACTGCACCATCCCTACGACATTGCCGAGCCCGGTTTCATCCTCGCCTTCCTTGTGGAGGGTCTCGAGAAACTGACCGGGTCGCTGTCGGATGCCGAACGCGACCGCATCGCCGGCGTCGGCATCGCCTCGCCCTTCGAAATGTGGAACTGGCATGAGGAGACCGGCGCGCCACCCGAGATCGTCGAGCGCTGGCGCAACACCGACGTCAAGGCCGAGGCCGAACGCAGGATCGCCTGGCCGGTCTACTACTACAACGACGCCACCTCGGCCTGCGCCGCCGAACTGATGCTCGGCAATCCCGGCCACCACATGGATTTCCTGCATATCTTCATCGGCACTTTCATCGGCGGCGGCGTCGTTCTCAACGGCAGCCTTTTCCCCGGCCGGTTTGGCTATGCCGGTGCCCTTGGTCCCATGCCCATGCCCATGCCGATCGCCAACGGCGACGGACGGACCGGCTATCAGCAGATGATCCGCCACGTATCGATCCTGACCCTGGCCGAAAAGATTACCGCCGCCGGCGGCGATCCGCACATCCTCTGGCATGACCGTGACGACTGGAGCGCCATAGGCGCGCCGCTGGACGCCTGGATCGACGAGATCGCCCACGGTCTCGCCCTGACCATTGTCTCTGCCACTTCGGTGATCGATTTCGAGGCCGTTATCGTCGATGGCGGTTTTCCGCCTTCGGTACGCAACGAAATCGTTGCCCGCACGATCCGGGAAATGGACCGGTTCGACCGCCAGGGGCTGGTTCCTGCCGATATCGTCGCCGGCTCCATCGGTCCGTCGGCGCCGGCCATCGGCGGTGCCTGTCTGCCGCTTCTGGCCAATTTCGCCCAGGACCGCGAGGTTCTGTTCAAGGAAGCGCCGCAGGCCGATCCGACCGCTTCCTGAGCGCGCCCGATTCGCCCCTCCGTTCAAACCGGATACGGAGCGCCGCACGCCGCTATTCCTTGGCGAACAGATGCGCCCTGGCGGTTTCGTAGGTCAGCGCCACCTCGGTGCCCAGATCGATCGACCGGTCGTCGTTCAGGGCGCCGATCAGGGTGGCGCCGGACGGCATGGCAAGATTGACGATGGTCTCGGTTCCCAGACGTTCGACCAGTTGCACCTTGCCGGAAAGAGCGCTCCGACCGGGCGGCAGGGCGCCGTCGGCGAGCGACAGATGCTGCGGACGCACGCCGAGAATGGCGGTGTCGCCGGCGGCGAGCGTGGCGGCACTCGCGAGCGCGACCTCGCCGGCGTCGACCGATTTGACCCGTTTCCTGCCGTCTGTGGACGCGAGCACCTCGACTTCGAGGAAATTCATCCGCGGCGAGCCGATGAAGCCGGCCACGAACAGATTGGCCGGGTGGTGATAAAGATCCATCGGTTCGCCGATCTGCATGACCAGCCCGTCCTTCAGCACCACGATCTTGTCGGCCAGCGTCATCGCCTCGGTCTGGTCATGGGTGACGTAGATCATCGAGGCCTTGAGATCCTGATGCAGCTTGCCGATCTCCATGCGCATGTCCAGTCTCAGGGCGGCATCGAGATTGGAAAGGGGCTCGTCGAACAGGAACACCGACGGATCGCGCACGATGGCGCGTCCGATGGCGACGCGCTGGCGCTGGCCGCCCGAAAGCTGGCTCGGCCGGCGATCGAGTAGATGTTCCATCTGAAGAATCCTGGCTGCCTCGTTGATCTTACTTTCCTTTTCCGCCTTGTTTATGCCTTTGATCGTCAATCCGAACCCGACATTTTCCCTGACCGACATATGCGGGAAGATGGCGTAGGACTGGAAGACCATGGCGATGCCGCGGTCCTTGGGCGGGATGTCGTTGACCACCTTGCCCTCGATCTCGATGGTGCCCGAGCTGATGTCCTCGAGCCCGGCGATCATGCGCAACAGGGTCGATTTCCCGCAGCCGGACGGACCGACGAAGACGACGAATTCACCCTCTTTGACGGTGATGTCGACGCCCTTGATGACATCGACCGGTCCGAAGTTCTTGCGGACATTGTTCAGCCTGACTTCAGCCATTTTATTCTGCCGCCTCCGATTTGGTAACAATGCGCAAGCGTCCCTCCGCGTCGACCGCGACCGGTTCCGGATCGAGGAGATAGCCGCCGAAATTCTCTTTGCCCTTGTCGGCAAAGCCGATGATCATCAGGCCCTCATCCGTTTCGAGCAGACGCCCGGCATAGCGGGGACAGGGCATGCCGCCGTCGAAATACCCGCCCGGCGCGATGCGCCACGGACCGCGTGGATTGTCGGCCATGAGATAGTGGTTGCCGGTGACCGGTTTCTGCGGATTGGACTTGCGGTAGCCCGTCGACCAGTGCTCGGCCGACGTGCAGAACAGGCAATACCACCGCTGCCCGATGCGAAGGATTTCGGGGACTTCCATCTGCCCGAATCCACCGACAAAGACCGGCTTCTGAAGGGTCCAGGAAAAAAGGTCGGGCGAGGTCGCGAGCCCGATGGCGCCGCCGGCATTGGCCTCGGCGATGCCGGAGGCGCGCGCGGTGAAGAACATCAGATACCCCTCCCCGTCCGGATCGCGCATCACCCAGGGGTCGCGCATGGCGCGGTCGTGCCAGTGTCCGACCTTGTGCTCGGTTTCGTAGAAACGGGCCTCGGGGCCGACCAGGTCGAGACACAATCCGTCGTTCCCGACCCGCGTCCAGGTGTCCAGATCAGGCGAGGTGGCGTGGCCGATGCGCTGGTAGAGCCCGTTCTCGGCCCGGCTGGCCCCGGT
>CAZKTH010000030.1:0-18229 GCA_964555575.1 uncultured Devosiaceae bacterium
TGTCGTCGAGTTCCTGCGGGCTGGCCCAGCCGAAGGCGGTGATGTGCTCCTCGGAGACCATCGGGTCGTTGAGGGCGTCGTCCTTGTAGTAGAACTCGATGATCGAGCGGGGCAGGGGCGTTCCGGCTTCGAGCCCGAGCCGCTTGCACAGGGAGCCGGCCGCGACATTCCTGACCACCACTTCGAGCGGAATGATCTCGACCTCGCGGATCAACTGCTCGCGCATGTTGATGCGACGGATGAAATGGGTCGGAATGCCCAGGCCGTTGAGCTTGGTGAAGATGAATTCGGAAATGCGGTTGTTGAGGACGCCCTTGCCGTCGATCACCTCGTGCTTGGCACCGTTGCCGGCCGTTGCGTCGTCCTTGAAATGCTGCACCAGCGTGCCCGGCTCCGGCCCTTCGTAAAGGATCTTGGCCTTGCCTTCATATATCCTGCGCCGACGGTTCATTGCTTCAAACCCGCCTGATTTCGTGTCGATTTGGGGACTGTGCCGGATGGCGCGCCTTCATGCGCCGTTTCGAGGCCATTATGCAAGTCCTTTCCGCTCCGTTCCCGCGATAGCAGATTCTCGATATCCTGGGGTTCGCTTCGTGCCGTTTCCCCCCGCCAATCCGCGTGTCCGCGCCGGGATACGGTTGATTTCGCCGCCTTTTGCCTCTATCACCCGCCGCGGTCCTGACGCCGACGGCCGGCGGACGTCCGGCGCCAGGGCAAACGCCCGGGGGGAAGATGAACTCGCACGAAGAACGCAAGAAATCGGAAGAAGCCAAGGCGGCGCACAAGGCGGAACTGCTGTTCAAGGCGGAATCGCGGCGCAACAAGCTTCTGGGGCTGTGGGCGGCCGAACGCATGGGCCATGCCGATCCGGACGCCTATGCCGCCGAGATCGTCGCGGCCGTCTTCCTCAAGCCGGGTCTCGCGCACGTTCATCAAAAGCTTCACGACGATCTTCAGGCGGCGGGGAAACCGGCCTCTCTGACCGAGATCGAGACGAAATCGCTGCAATTGCTGATCGTGGCCAAGGAACAGGTCGCCGCGGAAAACTGATCCCGGATCTTTGCCCCTTCTGCCCGAAACACCTCGCCGTCACTGCACGGATCGCAGTAACGGCGCAATCCGGCCCCGACATCGGCGGCCCGTTGCCTTCGGGATTGCGCTTCAGCCAGGACTTGACAGGCTTCTGAGCTTCAGGCGGCCGCCCGGCGCTTCAGCGTCCACTGGATGCGCGGGATGACGGCAAGAAACTGTTCCGTCGTTGCCTGCCAGGAGAAGCGCCTGGCGTAGTCCGGGCATCCCGACCGGTCGAGCGCGAGGGCGGCGAGGGCCGCTTTCTTCAGATTCTCGTTCATGACGCCGACGCTCGGGTCCTGCAGGACATCGAGCGGTCCGGTGACCGGATAGGCGGCGACCGGGGTCCCCGAGGCCAGGGATTCGATCAGAACCAGGCCGAAGGTGTCGGTGCGGCTCGGGAAGACGAAAACGTCGGCTGAGGCGAAATAGGTGGCGAGTTCCTCGCCCTGCTTTTGGCCGACGAACCGGACATCCGGATAGTGCCGCGACAGCCTTGCGCGGATCGGGCCGTCGCCGACGACGATCTTGGTTCCGGGCAGGTCGAGCCGCAGAAAATCGCCGATGTTCTTTTCGACCGAAACCCGCCCGACATACAAGAGCACCGGCCGCTTGACGCCGAGATCCTTGCGCAGTTCGGGATGGAACTGGGAAAGATCGACCCCGAGCGGCCAGATGGCGGTGTTGGTGAAGCCGCGGGCCTTCAGGCGTTCGGCCACCGTCTTGGTCGGGACCAGGCACACTTCCGCCGCGGCGTGGAAGCGCTGGATGATCGGATAGGACCAGCCGAGCGGCACCGGCAGCCGGGCCCTGAGATATTCGGGGAACTGGGTGTTGTAGGCGGTCGAGAAGGGCAGACGGCGCTTTATGCAATAACGGCGGACGGCGCCGCCGAGCGGGCCTTCGGTGGCGATATGGATCGATTCCGGCTTCAGCCTTTCGATGGTGCACCTGACCTTGCGGCGGTTGACCAGCGACAGCCGGATCTCGCGATAGCCGGGCATCGGTACCGTCCAGAACGAATCCGGTGCCATGACATTGACGGTGATGCCGCGCGCCTCAAGATTTTCGCGCAGGCGTTCGATCACCCGCACCACGCCATTGATCTGCGGATGCCAGGCGTCGGTGACGATCAGGACGGAACGCGGTATGCCCTCAACGCGCTTGAGGGCGAAACGGCGGCGCGAAAGGCTGTGGATGCCCCCCCGACGCGGCGCGCTGTCGCCGTCCGTTTCCGCAGTCTCGAGCCTGGTCATGACGCCGCCATCAGTGTCTCGATCCTCTTCACCGCGTTTGCCGCGCCGTTTTCGGTGGCGAGGCGCTCGCCCAGGTCCGCGGCCATCTCCGCATAGCGTGTGTTGCGGCTGAGATCATCAAGCCCCTCCGCCAGTTTCCTGCCCGTCAGATCGCGCAGACGCACAGGTTCGGGGCCACATCCAAGCGCGAATACCCGCTCTCCCCAATAGGGCTGGTCGAAAAACTGCGGGACGACGAAACTCGGCCTTCCCGCCATCAGTCCGGCCAACACCGTACCGGCGCCGCCATGGTGAACGACCGCCTGCATCAAGGGGAATAATTTGTCGTGGGGCGCCTTGTCCAACAAAAAGGTGTTTGCCGGCACCTCCGATCCGGTCAATCCGCCCCAGCCCCTGGCGAGAACGGCGCGGCCGCCCCAGAGCGCCAGCGCCTCGCGGATGATCTGTTCGTTACGGGCCGAACCGAAGGCCATCGAGCCGAAACCGATATAGATCGGCGGCGCGCCCGCATCCAGAAACGCCTGCAAATCCTCGGGGATCTGCCAGGGTGGATCTTCGTCGAGCCGCCAGGCGCCGGTCATTTGAGCATTGTCGGGCCAGTCATGCGGTCGTGGCACCACGGCCTCGGGATAGGCATGAAGGGTCGGCACATGACCCTTTTTCAGCGCCTTGGCGAAGCCGGTGCGAAACAGGGGAAAATAGCCGAGCGAAGGTCTCAGGAGATAGCGCGGCAGATCGTAGAAGGTCTGCTGCATCGAAAGCACGAGATAAGTCGCAGGATCGAAGACTTTCGGCAGTTTCGGCCCGACGCCGGCCGTATAGGCGTGTTCGCGCGTCGGCAGCAGCGGCTGGAACAGCGTCATGATCGCCGGAATGCCGAGTTTGCCCGCCACGTCGAGGGCGTGCGTGGTGTTCATGTGGTAGACCAGCGCGTCGGCGCCGCGGGCCAGGTCGGGAAAGGTCTTGGCGGCGTTGTAGTGCAGCCAGAAGCCGTCATAGGAGGCGGAAAGGATGGCGCTCCAGGCGTTCTTCTGCATGGCGACGTCGAAATTGGACTGATGCAGCAGCGCCTGCATGTCGCCGCCGAAATCGAAGAATTCGATGCCGTTCGCCGCGATGAAGGGGCCAAAATCGCTCGGTGCGCCGATGACCGGCGCGTGCCCGGCATCGATCAGGGCCTTGCCGAGCGCCACGAAGGGACGGATGTCTCCATGTGTGCCGATGGCGGCGATGGCGATCCGTTTGCCCATGCTCCCCTCAGAACCGTTGCGGCAGAAGCGCTTTTACGGATTCGTCACAAGGCTCGCAATCGGCATTTTGGCGTTGTCGCCATCGTGGCATCAGCGCAGCCGCTGCAGGAAGCGTCCGAACATCAGCAATCCCTCCGGCCAGGGCCCGTGGCCGGATTCGGTGTTGATGTGTCCGTCGGCGCCCGAAGCGTGATAGTCCGAACCCCAGGCGGTGGCATAATCGACCGAGGTGTTGATGCCGCAATAGGGATGGGTGATCGAAACGATCAACATGGAGGGAAAAGGCAGCGGATCGCGCGGCACCGGCGCAAAATCGGCGATCGCTTCGGGGGCATTGCGATGGCTGGGATCGGGGGCGGCGACGAAAAAAGCGCCTCTGACCTTGGTGTCGACCAGGTTCTGCGCCGCGTGCACGGTGACGAGCACCCCGAGCGAATGGGCGACGATGACGACGGGCCGGGTGGCCATCATGATTTCGTGATTGAGCTTTTCGACCCAGGGCCCGCGGCCGGGAGCGTCCCAGTCCGCCTGCTCGACCCAGCGCGCCGTGCTCATCTTGTCGGCCCAGCGCCGCTGCCAGTGGCCGGAGCCGGCATTGCCGAGACCCGGAACGAAAAGGATATCGGTTTCGGCGATCTTCATGCCGGATCACCGAACACCCGGGCAAAGATCATGTCGACATGCTTCAGATGGTAGGCATCGTCGAACATGGCGTCGATCTGGTCCGGCGCAAGCGCCGCCGCGACCTCCGGGTCGGCCTTGAGCAGTTCGGCGAACCTGCCGGCGCGGTCGCCCGGCATCTGCCAGACCTGCATGGCGTTGCGCTGCACGGCCCGGTAGGAGGTTTCGCGGCTGAGGCCCGCCTGGGTGAGGGCAAGCAGCACGCGCTGCGAATTGTGCAGCCCCCCGAGCGAATCGAGGTTCCTGCGCATGGTTTCGGGATAGACCACGAGGTTCTCGATCACCCCGGCGAGACGGGAAAGGGCGAAATCGAGAGTGACGGTCGCGTCCGGCCCGATCATGCGCTCGACCGAGGAATGCGAGATGTCGCGCTCGTGCCAGAGGGCGACGTTCTCGAGGGCTGGCGTGACCATGCCGCGCACGAGCCGGGCGAGGCCGGTGAGGTTCTCGCTGAGCACCGGATTGCGCTTGTGCGGCATGGCCGAGGAGCCCTTCTGGCCCTTGGAAAAATATTCCTCGACTTCCAGCACCTCGGTGCGCTGCAGATGGCGGATTTCCGTCGCCAGCCGCTCGATCGAGGAGGCGATGACGCCAAGGGTGGCAAAATACATGGCGTGACGGTCGCGCGGGATCACCTGGGTCGAGACCGGCTCGACGGCAAGGTCGAGCTTTTCGGCGACATAGGCTTCGACGGAAGGATCGATATTGGCAAAACTGCCGACGGCGCCGGAAATGGCACAGGTGGCGATCTCGGCGCGGGCGGCGACCAGCCGGGCACGGGCACGGGAAAACTCGGCATGGGCCTCGGCCAGCTTGACCCCGAAGGTCGTCGGCTCGGCATGGATGCCGTGGCTGCGCCCGATGGTGATGGTATCCTTGTGCTCGTAGGCGCGCAGCTTCAGGGCGTCGAGCAGCACGTCGATATCGTCGATGAGGATGTCGGAGGCGCGGGCGAGCTGCACCGACAGGGTCGTGTCGAGCACGTCCGAGGAGGTCATGCCCTGATGGACGAAGCGCGCTTCCGGCCCGACGATGTCGGAAAGATGGGTCAGAAAGGCGATGACGTCGTGCTTGACCTCGCGTTCGATCTCATCGATGCGGGCGATGTCGAATGTGGCGGCATTGCCCTTGTCCCAGATGATGCGCGCCGCCTCTTTCGGGATCACCCCGAGGGCGGCCTGCGCCGTCGCCGCGTGCGCCTCGATCTCGAACCAGATGCGGAACTTGGTCTCCGGCGACCAGATCGCAACCATTTCCGGGCGGGAATAACGGGGGATCATGTGCTTGCGATGCCTTCTTCGATCTGGAAACGGAAATCACACGGTCAGGGACGCGGCGTTGCGGATGGCAGCAATGCGGGCTTCATAGGTCGCCGGATCGTTGCCGGCGAAGATGGAATTGCCGGCAATCAGCATGTTGGCGCCGGCCTTGACGATGGCGCCGGCATTGTCGACCGAAACGCCGCCATCGACGGCGATGTCGATCGGCCTGTCGCCGATCAGCGCCCGCGTCTGCATTAGCTTTTCGAAGGTCTCCGGCAGGAACTTCTGGCCGCCGAAGCCGGGATTGACGCTCATGATCAGGATCTGGTCCAGGAGCGACAGCACATGTTCGAGAGCGGAAACCGGCGTTGCCGGATTGAGGACGGCGGTCGTCCTCCTGCCCAGGTCCCTGATCGCCTGCAGTGAGCGGTGAAGATGCGGCCCGGCCTCGGCATGAACGCCGATGATGTCGGCCCCGGCCGCGGCGAAGGCCGCGAGGAAAGGATCGGCCGGCGAAATCATCAGATGCACGTCGAGCGGCTTTTGCGTATGGGGGCGGATCGCCTCGACCACCAGCGGGCCCAGGGTGATGTTGGGGACGAAATGCCCGTCCATGACATCGACATGCACGTAGTCGCCTCCGGCGGCGTCGACGGCGCGAACCTCCTCGCCGAGACGGGCGAAATCGGCCGAGAGGATGGAAGGGGCGATGATGAGCGGACGCCTGGCCATGGCAAACCTTCGGGACTGGTATGCCGGTGCTTTACATGGCTTGGCCTCAAGGTTCAATCGGCCCGATGTTGACCGCGTGGTGGCACAAGCCCATATCAGGTCTGGGGAAGTTGCCGATGTTGCTTGAAGTCACAGAGGCCGCGGTCGCAATCGGTCACTTTGTCGTCGCGCTCAGCGTATCGCTGCATGTGCTGCTGACCCATCGCGACGTGCGCTCCGCCATCGGCTGGATCGGCCTGGCCTGGCTGTCGCCCTTCATCGGCGCGACCATCTATGTCGCCTTCGGCATCAACCGCGTGGCGCGGCGCGCCTCGCGGCTGAGGGAACCGCCGACGCGCAGCCGCAGGCTCAAGGAGCATCCGATCGAAGCGGACCTCAGGCCGAATTTTGTCGCGCTTGCCAAGTCCGGCGGCGTGCTGGTCCGGCATCCGCTCGTCGCCGGCAATGCCTGTTCCGTCCTGGAAGGCGGCGACCGCGCCTTTCCCGAAATGCTCGCCGCCATCGACGAGGCACGGCACTCGATTGCCGTCAGCTTCTACATTTTCGACGACGACAGGACCGGACACACCTTCGTCAACGCCCTTTCCGAGGCGCATCGGCGCGGCATCGCGGTTCGGGTGCTCATCGACGGGGTGGGGGGCGGCTATTTCCGCTCCGACATCCACAACGCCCTGCGCCAGGCGGGGGTGCCGGTCGGCGCCTTCATGCATTCCTGGCTTCCCTGGCGCATGTCCTTTCTCAATCTCAGGAATCACAAGAAACTGCTGCTGATCGACGGAAGGGTCGGCTTCACTGGCGGCATGAACATTTCCGACCGGCATGTCGGCCATGGCGGCGAACCCGAGGTGTGCGACACGATGAATCGGCTCGATGGCCCGGTCGTGCGGCAGATGCTCGAAAGCTTTGCCGCCGACTGGGAATTCACCACCGGCGAAACGCTTGCGGGCAGGGCCTGGTGGCCGGCACCGCAGCCGGCGGGCACGATGCCGATGCGCGCCATCGCCGGTGGCCCGGACGAGGAAGTGTCGATCATCGAGGAACACTGGGCCTCGGCCATCGAACAGGCCGAACGCAGTATCCGCATCCTCACCCCCTATTTTCTGCCCGAAGACCGGATGCTCGACGTCCTGGGGCGCGCTGCCCTGCGTGGCGTCGTGATCGAGATCGTCATTCCGGAACGGACGAACCATTTCTACATGGACTGGGCCGGGCGGGCCCATCTCGCCGACCTGCCGCTCGACCGCATCGCCTGCTATCTGACCCCGGCGCCTTTCGATCATTCCAAGCTGATGAGCGTGGACGGCGCCTGGTGCAGCTTCGGCAGCCCCAATTGGGACGCCCGTTCGATGCGACTCAATTTCGAACTGATGATCGAATGCTACGATGTGGGACTGACCGCCGAGATCGACAGCCTTATCAGTCGGAAGCTCACCGGCGCGATCCGTCTCGGAACGGGCGACTTGGCGGCGCGGCCGCTGGCGGTTAAGCTGAGGGACGCCAGTGCGCGCTTGTTCCTCCCCTATCTCTGAGCCATCCGATCCGTGCGACTGATTTCCTGGAATCTCTATTACCGGCGCGGCGCCGCCGCGGCGGACATCGCCGCCCTGATCGAGCAATACCAGCCCGATCTGTTCATCATGCAGGAAGCGCTGAGCGGCGTCGAAGCCTTGCCGCGGCTGGTCGACGGCTCCTTCCATTCGCTGCCCTGGACGGGCAAGCGCTACGGTCTTGCCGCCTGGCTGCCGCAAAAGACCGCCGAAATCACCGCGATCAATCTGCCCTATTCGCGCCTGCCGGCGAGTTTCCCGCCGCGCAGGGCGCAGATCATCCAGTTGGCCGACATGAGTATCGCCAATGTCCATCTCTCGCATGGCCAGTTGCTCAACCGGCGGCAATTGCGGCGCATCGCCTACAAGGTGGCCGGCAGGCTGGCCATTGTCGGCGATTACAACGCCGTCGGCCACATTGCCCTGCGCGGCTTCGAGGATATCGGACCGCGCGGCACGACCCATTTCGCCCAGTCCATGCTGCCCCTCAGGCTCGACCGCTGCCTGGCGCGCGGGCTGACCTGCCTCAATTGCGAAATCCTCGACCGCGGCCCCTCCGACCATCGTCCGATCCTGCTCGATCTCGCGCCACATTGATCGGCATGGAGGCGCGAGGCGCTTGCGTCGGGCCGCCGCTTCAGGCAGAACCTATGCGAAAGAACGCATATGCTCGACTTACCTCTCACTCTCGTTTTCGGCGCCGGCGTACTGAGTTTTCTCAGCCCCTGCGTGCTGCCGCTCGTGCCGGCCTATCTGACCTATATGGGCGGGGCCAGTTTCGAGCAGCTGCAGGAAGACGGGGCCGGTGCCGTCTGGCGGCGCGCCGTCGTCACCTCGATCTTTTTCGTCCTCGGCTTTTCGATCGTCTTCGTCGCCCTCGGCGCCACCGCCACCGCCTTTGGCCAGGCCTTCCGCGGCGCCCTGGTCTATGAGATCGGCTTTGGCGGTTTCCGCTTCGCCGTGCTGCCGGCGCTGGCGGGTCTCGTCATCATCGTCATGGGCCTGCACTTCCTCGGCCTGTTTCGCATCGGATTGCTGGACGTTCAGGTGCGCGCCGGCGGTCCGGCCAGCGCCTCGGGCCCGATCGGCGGCTTTCTGCTCGGCCTGGCCTTTGCCATCGGCTGGACGCCCTGCATCGGCCCGGTTCTCGCCGCCGTGCTGTCGGTCGCCGCCTCGCAGGAGACGGCCGGGCACGGGGCACTGATGCTTGCCGTCTATTCGGCCGGCCTCGGCGTGCCCTTCATCCTCGCCGGTGTCGCCATCGGGCCGTTCCTTTCCTTCTTTCAGGGCTTCAAGAAGCATCTGGGCACGGTCGAGAAGGTCATGGGCGCCATCCTCGTCGTCGTCGGACTGATGTTCCTGTCCGGACAACTGGCCCGCATCAGCTACTGGGTGCTCGAGACCTTCCCGATTCTGTCAAATTTTGGCTAATCGGTTTACCCAAGGCTTACTGCATTTGCGGGAAATGTTCGCCACCACCGGCGCAAACACCCCCGGGAAACCGCCTGTTCAGGCTTGAAGCCGAAGACTGCCGCCCGTCAGGGTTCACGGAGACGGCGGTCATGGCTGCCTATCAGGATTTGCAGTTGCTCAGGCGCGAAATCGAGGCCGATGAGGCGGACGGCGCGATTGCCGTCAATCAGGCCGATATCGACCGGATCGGCGTGCGCATGGCCTTCACCGATCTTTTGCGCGACATCGAGCCGGCCTGGCGGGCCCTGGAGGCGCAGGGCATCGACAGCCCCGGCCAGGCCTACGACTTCGTCCGCGTCTGGATCGAAACCTTCGAAATCCCGCGGGCGGATCAGGCCTTTGTCGCGGTCGAGGTCGCCGGCCGACCCCTGATGGTCGCCGCCTTCGAACGCCGGACCCGCTTCGGCGTCCGCATGTTGCAGCCCTTTGCCGGTTCGCATGTCGGGGTCAACGCGCCGCTGATGGACCGCACCCGCATGGTGCGCCTTTCCCAGACCGACCGGCGGGTGATCTGGTCGCGCATCGGCAAGGCGCTCGGGGCCGACCTCATCCGGTGCGGCCGCGTCCGCGCCGAGGATGCCGCATTGCTGCCCGATGCCATCGAGATCCCTTCGGACAGTCTCTATCGCACCGAATTTTCGAGCTGGGAGGACTGCGACAGACAGCAGCGCACCCGTTCGCGCCGCAAGCACGACAAGCAGCAGGGCGCCAAGCTTGCCGCGCTTGGCGCGGTCTCCTACGAGGAGATCGGCGCCGAGGACGATGCCAGTGCCGCCATGGACATCCTGTTCGCCGACCGGGCGGCGCGTTTTTCCGAACAGGGCATCGAGGATCCCTTCGCCACCCCGAAGGTCAGGGCCTTCTACCGCTCGATCTTCGCCAATACCGGCGCCCTGACCGGCCACATGCAGGTCCTGCGGCTCGACGAGGCCATCGTCGCGGCCCGCTACAATCTCGTCGCCGGCGACCGCATGTTCTGCCTGATCTCCTCGATGAACACCGAACCGAAGCTGCAGCCGGGTTCGCCGGGCAAGCAGATCCTGGTTTATCTGATGCAGCGCATCTTCGCCGCCGGCACCAGGATCTTCGACATGGGCGCCGGCTTCACCGACGAAAAGCGGCACTGGTGCAATGTCTGTCTGCCGCTCGTCGAGGCGCTGATGCCGACAACGGTGAAGGGCAAGCTGTTCGCGCTGCTCGTCAGCATCGGCCCGCGTCTCAAGCATGCGGTCAAGTCGAACCAGAAGCTGTTCGCCTGGGCCAAGAGCCTGCGGGCACGGCTGTCCCGTCGGAACTGAGGCAAGAACTGGCGGCTGCCCGAGTCGTTTCCAGTCCGGCATCCTCGACCTGACGGGGATCCAGCCGCGCGCAAGCCCTTGCCCGCGAAGAGGGTCTTGCGCTCGGCAGACACCTCGCACCGGATTGCGGATCAAGTCCGGAATGACGCCGATCAACTTTCCGGGATTTCAGAAAAAGGCCAGGCGCCTCAGATCAGCTTCAGCCCGCGCATCGAGGTATGGCCGGATTTGCCGATGATGATGTGGTCGTGAACGGTGATGCCGAGCGGCTTGGCCACGTCGGCGATGGCGCGGGTCATCTTCACATCGGCACTGGACGGCGAGGGATCGCCGGAAGGGTGGTTGTGTATGAGGATCAGCGCCGTCGCCGACAGTTCGAGCGTCCGCCGGATCACCTCGCGCGGATAGACCGGAGTGTGGTCGACCGTGCCGACCCCTTGCACCTCGTCGGCGATCAGGCGGTTGCGCTTGTCGAGAAACAGGATCCGGAACTGCTCCTTGGTCTCGAAGGCCATGTTGGCGCGGCAATAATCGATCACCTCGGTCCATGAGCCGAGCACCGGCCGGTCGTTGATCTGGTCGCGCGAGAAACGCTGCGCCGCCGCCAGCACCACCTTGAGATCGGTGATGGCGGTCGGCCCGAGCCCCTCGATCTCCTCCAGAAGATGCGGCGGTGCCGACAACGCCTCGGAAAAGGAACCGAAACGGCCGAGCATGGCCTTGGCGATCGGCTTGGTGTCGCGCCGTGGCAGGATGCGGAACAGCAGGAGTTCCAACAGTTCGTAATCCTGCAGTCCCTTCGGCCCGGATTCGGCAAAGCGCTGACGCAGCCGGTCGCGGTGGCCGTGATAATGCGGCGGCACCGGGCCGCCTTCGGCTTCCTCCGGCGGTTTGCGCCGCGTCATTTCCGCCGGGCGGCGAGTGGATTGAACAGACCGCCGGGCGAGAGGGTGAAGACTTCGCAGCCCGTCTCGGTGATGCCGATCGAATGCTCGCACTGGGCGGAAAGCGTGCGGTCGCGGGTGACGGCGGTCCAGCCGTCGGAGAGGACCTTCACGTCGGGGCGGCCGAGATTGATCATCGGCTCGATGGTGAAGATCATGCCGGGCCGCAAGGGCACGCCGGTGCCGGGATTGCCGAAATGCATGATGTTCGGCTCGTCGTGGAACAGTTGCCCGAGCCCGTGGCCGACGAAGTCGCGCACCACGCTCATCCGTTCCGCCTCGGCATGACGCTGGATGGCGGCGCCGATGTCGCCGGTCGTATTGCCCGGCCTGGCCGCCGCGATACCGCGTTCGAGGCATTCGTAGGTCGTCTCGATCAGCCGCTCGGCCTTGCGCGAGATTTCGCCGACCGGATACATGCGGGAGGTGTCACCGTGCCAGCCATCGACGATCAGGGTGATGTCGATATTGACGACGTCGCCTTCCCGCAACTGCTTTTCGACCGGAATGCCGTGGCAGACCACGTGATTGATCGAGGTGCAGATCGAATGGCGGAAACCCTTGTAGAAAAGGGTCGCCGGAATGGCGTCGTTGTCACGGGCGAATTCGAAGGCGAGCCGGTCGAGTTCGGACGTCATCACCCCCGGCCGGACGTGTTCAACAAGCAGATCGAGCGCCTCCGCCGCCAGCTTTCCGGCCTTGCGCATGCCGGCAAAGCCTTCTTCTCCATGCAGCGGAATGACGCCCGGCGAACGCTTGGCTTTGCTGGTGGCATCGACATAAGTGATCATATACGGCGCAGTCCTTTTAGGTTGTGCGAGAAGATAGCCCTCCCGATCCGCTAAGGGAAGGGCGTGCCACAAGCGTGACCCGTACCGGCAAAGATGGGACAAATCCTCGTGGTTTGCTTGATTTTTGCGTGCCGGGCGGGCATGGCTTCTCCAGCAAAACGAGCCTGCCGGTCAAGTCATGCCTCAGCACTCAGAGTCCGTCGTCACCGCCGGCTTCGTCGTGATCGGCGACGAAATCCTTTCGGGACGGACCAAGGACAAGAATATCGGAACCGTCGCCGACTTCTGTGCCGATCTCGGCATAGATCTCAGGGAGGTGCGCGTCGTCGCCGACGACCGCGTCGCCATTATCGAGGCGGTGAGAACGCTGAGCGGGCGCTACACCTATGTCTTCACCTCGGGCGGCATCGGGCCGACCCATGACGACATCACCGCCGCGGCGATCGCCGAAGCCTTCGACACCCCGCTCGAGATCAATGCCGAAGCCCGCCGCATCCTCGAAGAGCGTTTCGGCACCACCGACGTCAGCCCGGAACGCCTCTTGATGGCGCGGGTGCCGGTCGGCGGCACGCTCATCGCCAATTCGATGTCGGGCGCCCCAGGTTTCGCCATCGGCAATGTCCATGTCATGGCCGGGGTGCCGCGGGTTCTTGAAGCCATGCTTGAAGATCTGGCGACAAGACTGCGTGGTGGAAGGAAAATGATGTCCGTATCCATCGATTGCGGCGTCGGCGAAAGCTTCGTTTCCTCCGGGCTTGGCGCCATCCAGGTGGCCTATCCGGACGTCAAGATCGGCTCCTATCCGCAATTCGGCCGCCTGCCGGTCTATGCGCAGCTCGTCCTGCGCGCCGTCGACAGGGACCGTCTCGAGCGCGCCGCCGCCGAGGTGCAGGCCCTGGTCGACAGGCTGCACAAGGAACACAATGTCGATCTCACAGGAACCCCCAAGACATGAATAGCGCGCAGAAATCCTTTCCCGTCACCTGGGATCAGTTCCATCGCGACAGCCGGGCGCTGGCCTGGCGGCTGAGCGGCGAAGGCCCGTTCTCGGCCATAGTCGCCATTACCCGCGGCGGCCTCGTGCCGGCGGCGATCGTCGCCCGCGAGCTCAATATCCGGGTGGTCGACTGTGTCGCGGTCAAGAGCTACGACCACCGGAACCAGGGCGACATCCGGGTGCTCAAGGCGATCTCGGAAACGGTGGTCGGCCTGGTCGACAAGGGAGAAAAGGTGCTGATCGTCGACGATCTCGTCGATACCGGCGCCACGGCCCGTGTTGTCCGCGACATGCTGCCCGGTGCCCATTTCGCCACCGTCTATGCCAAGCCCAAGGGCCGCGAAATGGTCGACACCTTCATCACCGAGGTTTCCCAGGACACCTGGATCTATTTCCCCTGGGATCTTGACGTGGCCTATGCTGCGCCGATTTCCGGCGACACGGACTGACCAACGGCAGGGCCCGAACAAAGCGAGCGTGGCGGAATCGGTATACGCAGCAGACTTAAAATCTGCGCCCTGTAAAGGGATGAGGGTTCAAGTCCCTTCGCTCGCACCACTTTGCAGCCGGTGTCACCGCGGTGAAATCGATCCGTCCGGCGCACCGGCCGACGGCAGCAAGGCCATGAGAGCTGCGGCTCGACGGCCGGCAGACAACGCAAAGCTGACGTTCCATGCTCATCAAGCGCGACATCCTCGAACGCATCCGTTCCGGCGAGATCACCCTGCAGTTCCGGCGCTGGCGGCGGCGGACGGTCAGGCAGAACGGCACGCTCAGAACCCGGCTCGGGCTGATGAGGATCGGCACCATCACCCGGATCGCCGCCTCCGATGTCACAGAGGAGGATGCCCGCAGGGCCGGTTTTGCCGGCGTGCCCGACTTCCTCGCATGGCTCGACACCATGAAGCCGGGCGAACTCGACCGGATCGAGGTTTCCTGGTCCGATAGCGAGTCGGACTGACTCTCCCTGCTGCCAGCGGCCGTCTCTTTACTTCGACGGAGAAGTCGAGATTCCTGTAGCGGCGAAATTGAACGCGCCGACGTATCGGCATGTACTCACCTGATTTCCCGGATTGCTTACAGTTTTACGCTAACGTTCGAAAGAGCGTCTGAGCGACTCATAATTATTGCTAGTCAAGTAAAATTAGGTTAAAAATGTGTTACTGTGCAAAAGCAGTGGACTATTATGCGTCAATAGTCAAGTGAGGGTACAAATATGCTAAAAAAAATAAGGGGTTATGGACGAATTTATCAATGGCTTATCGGTGCATCATTCGTTGCGGTGATGAGTGGAGGTGTCGCAGTGCCGGCAAATGCTCAGGATGTCGGCGCCTATATCGAGCATATAATTCAGTGTGAAAAGCTCCTTTTTTCCGATCCTGCGGAGCATCACAGATTGTGCTCGGGCGGCAAGAAGCTGACGGGGCCGTTCTATTCAATCTCCCCAACCGGCACCGGTTCCTCTCCACCTCCGGAAGAAGAGAAGCCTGAAAAGACATGCTGCCACATGCCTTGCGGCATGCCGTGGGGAATGCCCTGGAGCAAGCCCTGGAGCAGGCCTTGGGGCTACAATCCCTGGATCAGGCCGCACCTGCCATGGATGGGGCCTCCAAAGTTCTTCTAGGGCGAACTGACCAGGATCATCTGATCCACAGGGAAATCAGGCGCCGCTTCTAGCGGAAGCGGCGCTGATCGACAAATCTGCTGGAGCCGCGCTCAAGACCCGGATCGGGGTGATGAAGATTGGCGTCATCACCCGGATCGCCGCCTCGATCGCCACCATGGCCAGTTTCAGCGCATCCGTGCCGGCAACGGCGAATGATGCGGGCGCCTATATTCGTCATGCCCTTGAATGCAAATGGCTGCTTCTGACGGACTGGAACAGGCATCACCAGCTTTGCAGCGACGGCGAGCCGATCGATCCCGAAAGCCTGCACTCGATCAGCCCGACCGGCACAGGATCTCCGCCGCCGGTGGAAGAGGTACGCGATCTGGTTTATCTGTAATAGCCGCCGCGCCGGGTGGTCCTGCGCGGGACCGCACGGCGGACGCAGGCGCTACACGCGCGCCGTCATGCCGCCGTCGACATAAAGAATGTGGCCGTTGACGAAGCTTGACGCTTCCGAGGCGAGAAAAATCGCGGCGCCGACCAGTTCGGCGACTTCGCCCCAGCGTCCGGCCGGCGTTCGTTCCTCGACCCAGGCGGAAAAGGCCTTGTCCTGCCAGAGTGTCCGGCTGAGTTCGGTCCTGAAATAGCCCGGCGCGATACCGTTGATGGCAAGGCCGTACGGCCCCCAATCGGTCGCCATGCCCTTGGTGAGGTTGGCGAGGGCGCCCTTGGAGGCGGTGTAGGGGGCAATGCCCGGTCGTGCCAGCAGGCTGTTGACCGAGCAGATGTTGATGATCCGGCCCGATCGCCGGGCGATCATGTGTCTTGCCACCGCCTTGCCGACCAGGAAGGCCGAAGTGACGTTGGCGCGCAGGAGTGCGTCGAACGTCTCGGCCGGAAAGTCCTGCAGCGGCGCACGATGCTGCATGCCGGCATTGTTGATGAGGATATCGATGGGGCCGATCGCGCTTTCGGCATAATCGATTGCCTCTCCAACGCTGTCCTCGCTGGTCACGTCGAAGGCGAGCGCCCTGACCGAGGCGCCTTCGGCGGCAAGTCCGGCCGCCGCCGTGCCGAGCGCCTCGGCGTCGCGGCCATTGACGAGGATCTCGGCGCCGGCGCCGGCGAGTCCGCGGGCCAGGGCAAGCCCGATGCCCCGGCTCGATCCGGTGATCAGGGCGCGTCTGCCGGAGAGGTCGAAAAGCGAAAGCGTGTTCATGACCCCATCAAGCATGCGGGCAAATCCGGAGCAAGCCGGCGACCGTCATCTTTTCGGCGGTTTTTGCGCTTTGTGTGCGCCCCGCACTTGTGGTCAAGTGCGCCTTCAGTTCCGGCCCGTCGCCGTAAATCCTCCAACTCTGAACACTTCCGGGAAAGCTCAATGTCGCAAGCAGATATCGGTCTGATAGGCCTCGCCGTCATGGGATCCAACCTCGCGCTCAACATCGCCGAAAAGGGCTATGTCGTCGCTGTCAACAACCGATCCCCGGGCCGGATCGACGAGTTCGTCAAGGAGGCCGAAGCCGAGGGGCTGAGCGACAGGACCATCGCCAAATACGGGCTCGAGGACTTCGTCGAGGCGGTGAAAAAGCCGCGTTCGATCATCATCATGGTCAAGGCCGGCGCGCCGGTCGACGCCATGATCGACAAGCTGGTGCCGCTGCTCGACAAGGGCGATTCGATCATCGAATGCGGCAATTCTCTCTACACCGACACGGCGCGCCGCTTCGAGGACCTCAAGCAGCACGGCATCGGCTATCTCGGCGTCGGCGTTTCCGGCGGCGAGGAAGGCGCCCGTCACGGCCCCTCGATCATGGTCGGCGGGTCCGAGGAACAGTGGCACAATGCGGAAGGCGTGCTGACCGCGGCGGCGGCCAAGTTCAACGGCGAATCCTGCTGCGCCTATCTCGGCGAGGGCGGCGCCGGCCATTTCGTCAAGACCATCCACAACGGCATCGAATATGGCGACATGCAGATGATCGCCGAAGTCTATGGCGTCATGCGCGACGGGCTCGGCATGAGCCCGGCCGAAAGCGCCAGGGTCTTCCGCGAGTGGAACAAGGGTCCGCTCGATTCCTATCTGATCGAGATCACCGCCCATGTGCTCGAAGCCATGGACAAGCAGACCGGCAAGCCGCTGGTCGAGATCATCCTCGACAAGGCGGGCCAGAAGGGCACGGGCCGCTGGTCGGCCATCGCATCCGAGGAAATGGGCGTACCGGCGACCGCCATCGAAGGCGCCGTGGCGGCCCGGTCTATTTCGGCCCTCAAGGACGAACGCGTCGCCGCGCAAAAGGTCTATGGCAAGCCGGCGTCCGGCAAGGCCGACATCTCGCTCGACGATCTCGAAAAGGCACTGCTGGCGGGCAAGATCGTTTCCTATGCCCAGGGCTTCGCCGTCCTGCAGAAGGCGTCGGAGGAGAACGGCTGGGACCTGCCGCTTTCGACCATCGCCAAGATCTGGCGGGCCGGCTGCATCATCCGCTCGAAATTCCTCGACCAGATGGCGGCCGCCTTCGAAAAGGGCGACAACACCAACCTGCTGATGGTGCCGGACTTCGTCGAGATCATGAGGGATGCGCACACATCGTTGCGCAAGGTCGTGGCCGCCGGGGCCCTCGGCGAGTTTCCGCTGATCTGCCTCAGCGCCTCCCTGAGCTATTTCGACAGCTACCGCCAGGCGACCGGCACCGCCAATCTCATCCAGGGCCAGCGCGATTTCTTCGGCGCCCATGGCTTCGTCATCGAAGGACGCGGCGAGGACCTCCATTTCGACTGGCCGCCGACCCTGACCAAGTGAGCGCAGGGACGGGGCCGCTGAAACCGCGTCGCGCCGGCCCGGCCGACGCGGCGGCGGTGCGGACACTGTCCCGCAGGGCCTATCGGCAATGGGTGCCGATCCTGAAACGCGAGCCCCTGCCAATGACGGCCGACTATGAACGGGCGGTCGCCGAGCACCTGATCGATCTGGTCGAGGACGACGGCCGGCTTGTCGCGCTGATCGAATTCGCGCCCGCGCCCGATCACCTGCTGATCGTCAGCATCGCCGTCGATCCGGACCTCCGGAGCAGGGGCCATGGACGGGCTCTGCTCGCCCATGCCGAGGCGTTGGCAGGCGAACTGGGGCGCCGCGAATTGCGGCTCTACACCAGTTCCCTGATGACGAGCAATCTCGCCTTCTATGCCCGCCACGGCTATGCCGAATACGCCCGCGAGCAGCGCGCACCCAATTGGGAGATCGTGCACATGAGCAAAAGGCTGGGCTAGAGCTTCTGGAACATCACCAGCGCGTCGACCTCGCCACGGGTCGGCGAACGG
>CAZKTH010000031.1:0-17814 GCA_964555575.1 uncultured Devosiaceae bacterium
ATGGCGGCGAATTCGGCATGGGCGGCGAGATCGGCATCGCCACCGGCAAGATGCATGCGCGCGGGCCGGTCGGGGTCGAACAATTGACGAGCTTCAAATATCTCGTACGCGGCGCGGGACAGACACGCCCTTGAGCCAGGTCTATTTCGCTTCCGATGACCTGACGGGCCTGCCCGCCTCGGCGCCGGGCATGCGCATCGGCCTGTTCGGCGGCAGCTTCAACCCGGCCCATTCCGGCCATTGCCTGGTCACCCGCCAGGTGATGAAGCGCCTGGGGCTCGACGCCGTCTGGTGGTTGATCTCGCCCGGCAACCCCTTGAAGGACAATTCGAACCTTCCCGCGCTCGCCCAACGCATCGCCGCGGCCCGCGCCATGATCAGGGGGCCCAATGTCCATGTCACCGGTTTCGAGGCGGCCTATGGCTTCCGCTACAGCTTCGACACCCTCAGCCACCTCAGAACCCGCCTCGGCGACCGCAGGCTCGTCTGGATCATGGGGGCGGACAATCTCGCCGGCTTTCACCGCTGGGAGCGCTGGCGCGAGATTGCCGCTCTGATGCCGATCGCCGTCTATATCCGGCCCGGCAACACCAGGAGTGCCATGTATTCACCGGCCGCCACGGCTCTCGCCCGCTACCGGCTCGACGAGACGGACGCCCTCATGCTGCCCGATCTTCCGGCGCCGGCCTGGGTGTATCTCAATGGCATCATGTCGGGGCTTTCCTCCACCGCGATCCGCAATGATGGGACAAAGTCGGGGTGAAAACCTTGTCAGGACCGACAGGCTTGCCCATATAATCCGCAACAGGCGGACGATCCGCCGCAACGGGACGAAAAAGCAAGCGTGTACGCCGCAGCAGACCCGACACACGAATCAGGTTCACCATTCCCTTCATGACCTATGGAGCGCCCACATGGGACGCGAGGCCGTTTTGACCCCATCCGTCCCGAAATCGACAGAGACCCCGCAATCGGACGCGGACTTTTCCGTCGTTAACTGCATCCTTGATGCCCTTCAGGACGCCAAGGCCGAAAACACCGTGCATATCGACATCACCGGCAAGTCGAGCCTGGCCGACCACATGGTCGTGACCTCGGGCCGTTCGCACCGGCATGTCGGCGCGGTCGCCGATCAGGTCGCCAAGGCCCTCAGGGACAACGGCTTTGGCAAGCCGCGTATCGAGGGCCTGCCACATTGTGACTGGGTTCTGCTCGATGCCGGCGACGTCATCGTCCACATCTTCCGCCCCGAAGTCCGCGACTTCTACAATATCGAGAAGATGTGGGCCGCCGAGTTCTCCGGGGATGCGGGCGGGCACCGCTAGAGCATCGTGCGAAAAAGTGGATCCCGGTTTTTCGCAAAAACGATGCGACCACAAAGAGATAGATCAGGCGTTCTGATTCCGTCAGAACGCATGCTCTAGGTTACGCGGACCCAAGCGTGCGCATCACCATCGCCGCCATCGGACGGATGAAACAGGGCCCGGAACGCGAGCTCATCGCCCGCTATCTCGAACGGGCCCGCGCCGTCGGCAAGCCGCTCGGTCTCACTTCCTTCGATGTCGCCGAATCGGGCGAATCCCGCGCCGGTTCCGCTTCCCGCCGCAAAAAGGAGGAAGCCGCCTTCCTTGCCGCCGCCGCGTCGGACGGGTTCGTGCGGATCGCCCTGGACGAGCGCGGCAGACAGACGACGTCCGAAGCCTTCGCTGCCGATATCGGCAAATGGCGCGACGCCGGCAGACCCGGCCTTTGCTTTTTCATCGGCGGCGCCGACGGGCTCGATGCCGATCTCGTCTCGGGCTGCGACCGCGTCCTCAGCTTTTCGCCCCTGACCTGGCCACACCAACTGGTGCGCATTCTTCTCGCCGAGCAATTGTACCGGATGACGACCATTCTTTCGGGGCATCCCTATCACCGGGGCGGATGATGCGGGACGGGATAACCTGGGCGGCAGGTGTTCTCTCCGATCTGGACCCCGGCCTCCGCCGGGATTACGGATGCGTTTTGGGCCATGCCCGACCACAGGCACCACCGTCATTCCGGCGGAAGCCGGAATCCAATCCGCAAGACGTTCCGGTCCCCGGGGTGCGCGCAATGGCCTCGCATTTGCATCGACACCCAGCCCATCCTGTCCCCATCCCGCCGCATTTCTGGTCTGATAAGGTTAGCTCATGATTCGGAAGACCGACGGACCGCCGAGAGCGCCCCGCCAGCCCTGGCAGAAGAGCTTGCCTGCCGCCATTGCCCTGGCGCTCATGCCGCTTGCCGTCTGGTCGGTTCCCGGTCTGGCCCAGTCCGTGCCCGAACTCGACGAGGCCCAGGTCGAACTGCAGGGGGTCGATACCGATCTCGTCCTTTCCAAGGACAAGATCGAAAAGCTCAAAAAAGAGATCGCCGACATGGGTGGCGACCGTTCCGAGCAGAACGCCGCCCTGATCGCTGCTGGCCAACGCGTCAAGCTCGCCGAGATCGAGATCACCGCCTCGGAGGAAAAGCTGCGCGACCTCGTCTCCAGGGAGACAGATCTCAGCGCCAGGCTCGACGACGAAGACGAGGGCATTTCCAGTCTTCTGGCCACCCTCGCCCGCATTTCGCGCAGCCCGCCGCCGGCGCTGGTCGTCGCCCCGTCGGACGCGCTCGGCGCCGCCCGCGCCGCCATGCTCATTTCCGAGGTGGTGCCGCAATTGCGCGACAAGGCCGCCGCGGTCTCGTCCGACCTCGCCGATCTCACCGCCGTCCGCCAGAAGGCCCAGGACGAAAACGACACGCTCAAGGCCAATTACGCCGTATTGTTCGAGGAACAGTTGCGCATCGCCACTCTCATCGAGGCACGCAAGATGGGCCTCAAGCGCGCCGGCAGCGATCTGACCGCCGAAGAGAAAAGGGCCGAAGAACTCGCGACCCGCTCCTCCTCGCTCAACCAGCTGATCGACAGCCTGTCGGCCCGTCTCGCCACCCAGGCGACCTCGTCCAGAAAGGCGCCGGCCATGACGCCCGAGGAAATCAAGATTGCCCTGGCGGATACCGGACGCACCTCCCCGGCCTTCGATTTCCCCGCCGGACGCGGTCTGCTCGCCCGTCCGGCCGCCGGCGTCACCATCACCGATTTCGGCGCCGATGACGGTTTCGGCGGCATTTCCGATGGCACCTCGATCGTCACGCGCGCCGACGCCCAGGTCGTCTCTCCGGCCGATGGCTGGGTGCTTTACAAGGGTCCCTACCTCAATTACGGCCAAATCGTCATTCTCAATCCCGGCGACGGCTATTCCATCCTGCTCGCCGGCCTCGAGACGATCGACGTCGATGTCGGTCAATTCGTGCTTTTGGGCGAGCCGATCGGTAACATGGGCTTGCGCACGATCGGCCAGGCGGTCACAACAGCGGCCGGGGCATCGCGCCCGACGCTTTATGTCGAAATACGGGACGGCGACAAGCCGACCGATCCAGCCAGATGGTGGCGAAACGAGAACAATGAGTCGAGGAGTGGGTAACAATATGAACCTGTCGCCAATTCGCGCAATGCTTGCCGGTGTCCTTCTGGCGGGCAGTTTGATCGCGGTGCCGGCCTTTGCCGAGGATGCGACCACGCCGAAGGCTGACGTGCCGCGCAGCGAGCAGGAAGTCTATTCCGACCTGCAGCTTTTCGGCGAGGTCTTCGACCGCATCCGCGCCGAATATGTCGACGTGCCGGACGAGCGCGAACTGATCCGCGCCGCCATCAACGGCATGCTGACCTCGCTCGATCCGCATTCGGTCTATTTTGATCCGCAGACCTACTCGGAGCAGCAGAACATCATCAAGGGCGAGTTCGGGGGCCTCGGCATCGAGGTGACGATGGAGGACGGGGTCATCAAGGTGATCTCGCCCATCGACGACACGCCGGCCGCCAAGGCGGGCATCCTGCCCAACGACCTGATCGTCGAACTCAACGGCAAGCAGGTTTACGGCATGACCCTCAACGACGCCCTCGACATCATGAAGGGCAAGCCGGGCACCGACATCACCCTGACCATCGTCCGCGACGGGGTTGCCGACCCCATCACGGTCACGCTGACGCGCGGCATCATCCCGGTCACGGCGGTCAGGTCCTACATGATCGGCGATGTCGGCGTGATCCGCATCATCAGCTTCTCCGAGCAGGCCTTTTCCGGCCTCGAGAAGGCCATCCACAAGTTCTTCGACGACAATGGCGGCAAGCCGCCCAAGGGCCTCATCCTCGATCTGAGGAACAATCCCGGCGGCGCGGTCGACCAGGCCATCGCCGTGTCCGACGCCTTCCTGTCGCGCGGGGCGATCGTGATGACCCGCGGCCGCATTGCCGAGCAGGATCAGCGCTACGACGCCAAGCCCGACGATCTGGACGCCCTGATCAAGGATCTGCCGGTGATCGTCCTGATCAATGGCGGCACCGCCTCGGCGGCCGAGATCGTCGCCGGCGCCCTGCAGGACCAGAAGCGGGCGACGCTGGTCGGCAGCCGCTCCTATGGCAAGGGCTCGGTGCAGTCGATCATTTCGCTCGGCGTCGACGGCGCCATGAAGCTGACCACGGCCCGTTACTACACGCCCAACAACCGTTCGATCCAGGCGGCCGGCATCAACCCCGACATCGAGGTGCTGCAGGACGTGCCCGATGAGTTCAAGGGCCGCGACGAGATCATGGGCGAGGCGGCGCTCAACGGCCAGATCGGCGGCGGCACCGAGGGCGAGGCGACCAAGGGCTCCTCGATCTACGTGCCGGCGGACCATGATTCGGACACCCAGCTGCAATATGCCGTCAACCTGATCGATGGCACCCAAGCCAACAAGGCCTTTCCGCCCAAGGCGGAATAGGCCGCCTGTTGTCGTGGTGCGTTAGGCGGGTTTTAGGATTTGCGCATACTGTTGGGGGTTGATTCGCCCGTATCGCAAAAGGCGTATGGCGCATGACCGACGATCTCGACGCACCGCTCGGCAAGCCGAAGAAACCGGGCCTGTTGGCCCGCTTCGGCAAGCTGCGCCCGCCACCGCTGAAAGCCTTCACCATCGAGCGACCGCGCAACTGGCCGATCGCGCGGATCGCCTTCGGCCTGAGCGCGCTCATCCTCGTTGCCGCCTATGCCCGCATCGCCCTGGTCGACGATCCCCTGGGCGGCCGCCCTTCGGCCACGGTCGACATCTCGTCCTCGCGCAACTCCAATTCGGTTGCCAACGACGTCGCCTTCACGCCGCCAAGCCTGCCCACGGCCAAGACGCCGGTCGCCGCGAAGACGACCACCACCACCACGCCGGGCGGCATGCGGATCACCACGGTCGATCCCGCCCTGCCCGATCAGGAGATCACCCCGGTCGGCGTCAAGGCGCTGACCGAGTTCGGCGTCGACCCCAATCTGATCGAGGAAACGCCGAACGGTCCCATTCCGCAGGTCGACGGCGCCGGCCAGACGCCGTTTGCCACCTACGCCCGCGCCTCGATGACCCCGACGGCGGCGGCCGGCAAGCCGCTGATCGCCATCGTCGTCACCGGGCTCGGCATCAGCGAATCCGGCACGCTCGATGCCATCGCCAAGCTGCCCGACAACGTCTCGCTCGCCTTCGCCCCCTATGGGCGCAGCCTCAAGCGCACCACTGCCGCGGCGCGGGCCGAAGGCCACGAGATGCTGCTGGAAATCCCGATGGAGCCGTTCGATTATCCCGACAACGATCCCGGGCCGCAGACGCTTCTGACCGGCCAGTCGCCGCGCGCCAATCTCGACAAGCTCTTCTGGCTGATGGCCCGCTTCGGCGGCTATTTCGGCGTGATCAACTACATGGGTGCCCGCTTCACGTCCTCGGCCGGCGATTTCGAGCCGGTGATGGAGGAGGTCGGCACCCGTGGCCTCGGCTATCTCGACGACGGTTCCTCGAACCGGTCCGTCGCCCCGCAGCTGGCCGGCCGCGACAAGGTGCCGTTCGGGCGCGGCGATGCCGAAATCGACACCAATCCCGCCCGCAGCGCCATCCTGGCAAAGCTCGGCGAACTCGAGGACAAGGCCGCCGACAAGGGCTTTGCCATCGGCATCGGCTCGGCCCTGCCGGTGACGATTGACGCCATCGCCGATTGGGCCGAAGGTCTCAAGAGCCGCGGCGCCCTGCTGGTCCCTGTCAGCGCCGTCATGAAATAGAGCATCGTGCGAAAAAGCGGCTACCGGTTTTTCGCCGACCGAGGACCGCCCCGAAGGGGCAGATCGTGCCGACGGCGCGATCCGAGGTCCGAAGGATGCGACCACCAAGAGATGGAGCATGCGTCCTGATTCCATCGGAACGCATGCTCTGGCCGAAACCGAAGCAGGTCTCCCATGTCCGATCCCCTCCCGTTCCCCGACCGCACGGCTATGCCCTATCGGCTGAATGCCGGCATCGCCCTGTTCAACCGCGAGGGCAAGGTGTGGATCGGTCGCCGCAACGATTATCCCGAGGATCTGGGGGGGCGGATCTGGCAGATGCCGCAGGGCGGCATCGACAAGGGCGAGGAGCCGGTCGACGCCGCCATCCGCGAGCTTCACGAAGAGACCAACATTTCCTCGATCTCGCTTTTGACCGCCGCGCCGGACTGGGTGCAATACGATCTGCCCGACGAATATCTCGGCGTAGCCCTCAAGGGCAAATATCGCGGCCAGAAGCAGAAATGGTTCGCTGCCCTGTTCGAGGGCGAGGAGAGCGAAATCGACATCGAGATGCCCGACGGCGGAAGGCACAAGGCCGAATTCAACGCCTGGCGCTGGGAGACGCTGGAAAATCTTCCCGAACTCGTGGTGCCCTTCAAGCGCGAGGCCTATCTCACGATCGTCGGTTTCTTCCGCGACATCCCGGACAGACTGGCCAGGCTCGACGACGTCGCCGACTGGGGCAATGGCGGTTTTTCGCAATGAAGACCATCGGTCTCATTGGCGGAATGTCCTGGGAATCGACCGCCCACTACTACACCGCGCTCAATCGCGAAACGGCGCGCCGGCTCGGCGGCCTTCATTCGGCACCGATCCTGATGCATTCGGTCGATTTCGCTCCCGTCGCCGAGATGCAGTACGCAGAGGACTGGGAGGCGGCCGGCGCCGTCATGGCCGACAGCGCCAGAAGGCTCGAAGCGGCCGGCGCCGGACTGATCGGTCTTGCCACCAACACCATGCATATCGCCGCCGCCATGATCGAGGCGGCGATCTCGGTGCCGTTCCTGCACATCGCCGACCCGACCGCCGATGCCCTTGCCGCCGACGGCATCACCCGCGTCGGACTGCTCGGTACCCGCTTCACCATGGAGATGCCGTTCTACCGTCAGCGGCTCGAAGCGCGCGGTTTCGAAGTGCTGGTGCCCGAGATCAACGTCACCAGTCTCAACGCCATCATCTATGAGGAATTGTGCCGGGGCCAGGTCAACCAGCCTTCGCGCCGTTCCTATATCGAGGCCATCGGCCTTCTTGCGACGCGCGGTGCCGAGGCCGTCATCCTCGGCTGCACCGAGATCGGCATGCTGATCGACGATTCGAATTCGCCGCTGCCGGTCTACGACACCACCGAACTGCACGCCATGGCGCTGGTCGCGGCGGCCCTGGAATAGTCATGCGCTGAGCCATGCATGGGGCCATGCGCCCCGGAGCGCTGTTGACCGAGCCCGCCCTTTTCACGCAACAATGCCCGGTATCGTACGTCACGATTTCACTTCGTTCCCTTGCCGGACACACCGCCATGGCCCGCCGTTCCCGCCCGTCCAGCCTTCCGGCTCCCTATCTCAGGCGCCTGACGCTGCGGACGGAGGAAATGTCGGAAAACGGCGCCTATCCGTTCAACCTGCCCTGGCTCCGTGACGGCGGTTTCGAACTCGCGTTCACCACACCCGTGACGATCATCGTGGGCGAGAACGGTTCCGGCAAATCGACGCTCATCGAGGCGATCGCCTCCCTCAGCGGCTATGACGAGGCCGGTGGCGGCAAGGGCTACATGCCGGTCGATCATTCCCGGGCCGTCGAGAAGAACGGCGCCGAGCTCGCCGGAGCCCTGCGCGCGGCCTGGCTGCCCAAGATCACCAATGGCTGGTTCTTCAGGGCGGAATCGTTCTTTTCAGTGGCGCGCTATCTGGATGAAGCGGCGCGCGACGCCATGGCACAGCCGCCGGACTTTTTGTCCTGGAGCCACGGGGAAGGCTTCATCCGCTTCTTCACGGAACGCATGAACCGACAGGGCATCTACTTCATGGACGAACCGGAAAGCGCCCTGTCGCCCGAGCGTCAGCTCGACCTGCTGCGGGTTCTCTACCGGATCGGCGAATCGGCCACCTCGCAAGTCATCATGGCGACGCACTCTCCGCTGCTGATGGCTGTTCCGGGTGCGCGCGTGCTTGAGATCACCCATCGCGGCCTTGTCGAAATCGCGTATCGCGATACCAGCCATTTCCGCCTTTATCAGTCCTTCACCGTCGATCCCGAGGCCTTCATCGCCGAGGCGCTGCGCGAGGACTCCTCATCATAGGAGCACGCCCCGCCCGCTTCGGTCAGGCCCAGCCGCAACCGGTGTCGCTGCCACGGGACAGGACGGGGCCGGATCGAACGCGATTTGAACTCAGGCGCCCGTTTTCTTCCTGGCCTTCAGGGCATTGATCTGCTTGCGCAGTTCGGCGATCTCCTCGCCCTGGGCCTGCACCAGTTCGCGCAAGGCGTCGTAGTCCTCGCGCTTGACCAGATCCATGTCGGCGACCCAGCGTTCGGATTGCGTCTTGACCATGGTTTCGACCTCGCGCCTGAGCCCGTCGGCCACTGAAGCCGTATCGTTGAGCAGTCGGCCGAGATCGTCGAAAATCCTGTTCTGGGTCATGGGTCCCGTTCCTGACAAGAGTCCAGTGTTCGCCATCTATTTAGGCGGACGAACCGGACTTGACCAGTGCCGCGCCGCCGCGCATGGTCCGCAACCATCTTCCCAGCGCCTTCACGGATCCGGCCTTGCCCTTTCCCGACATCAATCCCATCGCTTTCGAGATCGGCCCGCTGGCGGTCAGGTGGTACGGGCTCGCCTATCTCACCGGCGTCGCCCTCGGCGTGCTTTACGGCATCGCCCTTCTGCGCCGTCCGGCGCTCTGGGTCGACAACACCCCGCCCTTCACCCCGGCCGAATGGCTCGATTTCGGTTTCTGGGCCATCCTCGCCATCGTCATCGGCGGGCGTCTCGGCTATGTCGTCTTCTACGATCCCGCCTATTACGCCACCCATCCGGTCGCTATCTTCGAGACCTGGGACGGCGGCATGTCCTTTCACGGCGGCCTGATCGGCCTCGTCGTCGCCCTTTTCCTGTTCTCCCGGTACAAGAAATCCCGTTTCCTGTCCGGCATCGACCTGCTCGGCGCCGTCTCGCCGCTCGGGCTGATGCTCGGGCGCATCGCCAATTTCATCAATGGCGAACTCTACGGCAAGCCGACCGACCTGCCCTGGGGCGTCGTCTTTCCCACTAGCGACGGCGTGCCGCGTCACCCGAGCCAGCTTTACGAGGCGGCGCTCGAAGGGCTCCTGCTGTTTCTGATCATCCGCATCGTCACCCATCTCGGCCATGGTCTCAGGCGCCCCGGTCTCGTCGCCGGCATATTCGGCATCGGCTATGCCCTGTCGCGCATCCTGGTCGAATTCGTCCGCCTGCCCGATTCCTTCATCGGCTATCTCTACGGTGGCTGGCTGACCCTGGGGATGGTCTATTCCGTGCCGGTGCTCCTGGCCGGCATCGGTCTGGTCGCCTATGCCCTTCGCAAGCCCAGGCGCAAGACCCGTGGCCGCTGAATCCGACACGCCGCTCGGCCGGCTCATCGACCGGCAGATCCACGAAACCGGCCCGATCTCCTTCGGGCTTTTCATGCAGCTCTCGCTGACCCATCCGACCCACGGCTATTATCACCGGCCGGCGCCGATCGGACGCAGCGGCGATTTCGTCACCGCCCCGGAGGTCTCCCAGATCTTCGGGGAAACCATCGGCATCTTCGTGGCGCTCCTGTCCGGCCAGTTCCCCGAAGGGCGCTTCGATCTCGTCGAGCTCGGCCCCGGCCGCGGCACCCTGATGGCCGATCTGACACGCAGCCTCAGGCACGTCGCCCCCGGCGCGCGACCGGGCGGACCCCTGCTCGTCGAGATCAGCCAGAGCCTCAGGTCCGAACAGGCGCGCCGGCTCGCCGGTCTTGCTCCGGTCTGGCTGTCCTTGGTCGACGCTCTTGCCGATTCCGGGCCGCCGCTCGTCATCATCGCCAACGAGTTCTTCGACGCCCTGCCTGTCCGCCAGTACCAGAAGACCGAAAAAAGCTGGCACGAACGGGTGATCGGTCTCAAGAACGGGCAGCGCGTCTGGGGCCTCAATCCGACCCCGATCCGCGAGACAGCCCTGCCCGAGGCGGTGCGCGGCGCCGAACGCAATGCCCGTTTCGAAGCCCGTCCCGCCGCCGATGCGCTGATGAGCATGCTGTGCGACAAACTCGCACGGCGCGGCGGCGTCCTTCTGGTTCTCGATTACGGCTATTCGCGCAGCCAGACCGGCGACACCATCCAGGCCATTGCCGGCCATGCCTATGCCGACCCGCTCGCCCGCCCGGGAGAAGCCGACCTCACCGCTCATGTCGATTTCGAGGCCCTTGGTGCAAATACCGGAAATCTCGAAAGCTTTCCGGTCCTCAGCCAGCGCGCCTTCCTGCTGGCGCTCGGCGCCGCCGAGCGGGCCGAAACCCTTGTCAAAGCCAATCCGGACAGAGCCCAGTCGATCGCCGCCGACCTGACCCGGCTGACTGATGCATATCAGATGGGCGAAATTTTCAAGGCTCTATGTGTTTCCAGCGGCGGCCTCAATCCGTATCCTTTCACAAGACAGCATGATCGCAATCCGTCCGCCCGTATCGGTAGCGAGGGGGATCGATCCCGGGTGGGATTGCGACCGGACACGTCAAACGAGCGCGACAGCGATCCGGGTGATCCGCCTCGCGTCTTCGGAGGAAAAACATGACGATCGCGCCCCCTTTCGAACAGGCTCTCTCCCTCGCCACCCTGCCCGGCATCGTTCACGGCTTTTTCGGACGTCGCGCCAATCCCGGACCGAACGCGCCCGATTTCGACATGTCCATGACCCTGGGCACGCCCTTGTCGATCGTCGAGGCCAACAGGCGTCGCGCGCTCATCACCCTCGGGCTCGGCAATGCCGGACTGGTCACTGTGACCCAGATCCACTCGGCCCGCGTCGTCACGGTCGACGCGCCCTTCGCCCGCGACCACCGACCCGAGGAGGACCGCGTCGCCAAGACGCGCACCGCCTATTCCCACGATGCCAAGCCGGAGGCCGACGCCATCGTCACCGGCCGGCCGGGGATCGCCCTGGGCATCGTCACCGCCGACTGCGCCCCGATCCTTTTCGCCGATGCCGAGGCGGGAGTGGTCGCCGCCTGCCATGCCGGACGGCGCGGCGCCGCGGCCGGGATCATCGGCAATACGATCGAGGCGATGGAAAAGATCGGCGCCGAGCGTTCCCGCATCCGCGCCGGCATCGGCCCGACCATTTCCGGGGCAAAATACGAACTGTCGCGCGAGACCATCGACCAGATGGCGGCGCTCAACCCCAACATCGACAATTACGCCTTCACGCCCGACGGCAAGACCGGCCTTTATTTCGACCTGCCCGGCTTCGTCATCTCCGAACTCGAACGCCTGGGCGTCGAGCCGCCACCCGCGCCGCCCTGCTCCTATTCCGACGCGGAGAAATATTTCTCCCACCGCCGTTTCACCCACAAGGACGGCAAGACGGGCCGGCAGATTTCCATCATCGCCATCGTGCCCGAGCCGGCGGCGGAATAGGACGGCGGCAACGATAATTTCGTCACCGCATCACAGCGCGGTTGATCCGCGCCGTCCGGCAGGATAACAAGGCCTCACCTTGCGGCGCCCGTTCGGGGCTGGCGCGCCGCTTGCATGGCGGATGGCGAAATGAAACTGGTGACGGGGAATTCCAACCTGGCTCTGGCGCGGGCGATTTCCGACTATCTGGAGCTGCCGCTGACCGACGCCACGGTCAGGCGTTTCGCCGACAAGGAGATCTTCGTCGAGATCAACGAGAACGTCCGCGGCGAGGATGTCTTCATCATCCAGTCGACCTCGTTCCCGGCCAACGACAATCTGATGGAACTGTTGATCCTGTCGGATGCGCTCAGGCGCTCCTCGGCCCGCCGCATCACCGCCGTCGTACCCTATTTCGGCTATGCCCGCCAAGACAGGAAGACCGCGCCGCGCACCCCGATCTCGGCCAAGCTCGTTGCCAATCTGATCGTCGAGAGCGGCGTCAACCGCATCCTGACCCTCGATCTGCATGCCGGTCAGATCCAGGGGTTCTTCGACATCCCGACGGACAATCTGTACGCCGCCCCGACCATAGTCCGCGACATCCGCGACCACTACAATCTGGACAAGACGGTGATCGTCTCGCCCGATGTCGGCGGCGTGTTGAGGGCGCGCAACGTCGCCTCGCGCATCGGCGCCACCCTGGCCATCGTCGACAAGCGCCGCCCGCGGCCCGGCGTCTCGGAAGTGATGAACATCATCGGCGAGGTCGAGGGCCATGCCTGCATCCTGATCGACGACATCGTCGATTCCGGCGGCACCCTGATCAACGCCGCCGAAGCCCTGCTCAAATCCGGCGCCACCGAGGTCTCCGCCTATATCACCCATGGCGTGCTGTCGGGCGAGGCGGCAAAGCGCATCGGCCAATCGCACCTCAAGGAGCTGGTGGTCACCGATTCCATCGAGGCCACCGAGCCGGTGGCCGACACCGCCAATATCCGCTTCATGTCGATCGCGCCGCTGATCGGCGAGGCCATCGCCCGCACCGCCGCCGAGCAGTCGGTCTCGAGCCTGTTCGACTGATCGCGCTTGCGCGCGCCGGAGCTTTTCGGGGTCGTCCGGAACACATCTCACACAAATTTGTCCGGCGATGTTCGAAATGTCGAATTATCGTCGCGTGACGCGTCCTTGTATCGTCGGAGTACGCGATCCCTTCACGCTCCGAGAAAGATCATGGAGATGACGATGCAATACATGCTGCTGATCAACCTCGAGGAAACGCAGATGCCGAGCGCGGCGCCGGGAGAACGGCCGATGTCGGCGGATTATGCCGCCTATACCGATGCCATGCGCAAGGCGGGCATCCTGGTTGCCGGCGACCGCCTTCAGGAAACCCGCGCCTCCAAGAAGGTGCGGGTTCGCGACGGCAAGGCCGTGGTGCTCGACGGACCGTTCACCGACACCAAGGAACAGCTCGGCGGTTACTACCTGATCGACGTGCCGAGCCTGGCGGAGGCCGTTTCCTGGGCGGAACGCTGTCCGAGCGCCGCGACCGGCAGCATCGACGTGCGTCCGATCTTCGCGTTCGCGCCGCGCTGAATATTTCGGCGACCCGGTCGAAATCGTCCGGGTCGCCGCGTCATGGTCGTATCGGGGCATTTCGTCCCGAGCGACAATGGAGATGACCGATGCGATACATGATGCTGATCCATCACGACGATGCCGCCCTGGCCAAGGCGGACCAGAAGGCGCTCTGGGCCGATTATGCCGCCTTCAACGAGGCCCTGACCAAGGTCGGCCAGCCGGGCCAGCGCCTGCGCTCCGCCGATGCGGCGACCACGGTGCGCGTGCGCGACGGCGAGGCGGACATTCTCGACGGCCCCTATGCCGATACCAAGGAGCAGCTTGCCGGCTATTTCATCATCGATGTCGCCGATCTCGACGCGGCCATCGCCATGGCCAAACTCTGCCCGTCGAGCCGCTACGGCAGCATCGAGATCCGGCCGATTGAGGAGACCGAGGCTGGCTGACGCGACCGACACCGGCGCGATCGCGGCACGTGAGGCCGCCGAGCGGGTCGCGCGGCAGAGCTATGGGCGCCTCCTCGCCCTGCTCGCCGCCCGCACCCGCGATCTCGCCGGCGCCGAAGACGCGCTTGCCGATGCCTTTGCCCGGGCGCTGGTGCAGTGGCCGAGCGGCGGCGTGCCCGACAACCCGGAGGCCTGGCTGCTGACGGTCGCCCGCCGTCGCCAGCTCGACATGCTCCGGCGCGCCGGCACCCGAAAGGCCGGGACCGCGCATCTCAGGCTTCTGGGGGAAGAGATGGAGGCCGCCATGCACACGACCAGCGCCATTCCGGACAATCGTCTCACCCTGATGTTCGCCTGCGCCCATCCGGCCATCGAACGCGGCATGCGCGCGCCGCTCATCCTGCAGACGGTCCTGGGGCTGACGGCCGGCGAAATCGCCGCCGCCTTCCTCGTACCGGCACCGACCATGGGCCAGCGCCTGACGCGCGCCAAGACCCGCATCCGCGACGCCGGCATCCCCTTTCGCGTGCCCGACAGGGCAGACCTGCCGGAGCGGCTCGACGCCGTGCTCGATGCCATCTACGCTATCCACGCCAAGGGCTGGGACGAGCTCGAACCGGCGCCGCAGGGCGATGCCGATCTCGCCAACGAGGCCATCTGGCTCGGCCAGCTCGTCGTCGAGCTCATTCCGGAGGCTCCGGAAGCCAAGGGCATGCTGGCGCTCATGCTCTATACCCGCTCCCGGCGCGACGCCCGGAGGAACGCCGCCGGCGCTTTCGTCCCGCTCGACAGGCAGGACACGCGCCTGTGGGACCTCGCGATGATCGATCGTGCCGAGGACATGCTCCACGCCGCCAATGCGTCCGGCCCGACCGGCCGTTACCAGCTCGAAGCCGCCATTCAGTCCGCCCATGTCGCACAAATTCTCACCGGCATCGACAACCGGAAGGCGATCGCCAGCCTTTACGATGCTCTTCACGCATTGACGCGCTCGCCGGTCGTGGCGCTCAACCGCGCCATCGCCCGCGCCGAAACCGACGGGCCGGAGGCCGCTCTCGTCGAAATCGAGGCGCTGGCGACGGACAGGCGCATGTCGGACTACCAGCCCTATTGGGCGGCGAGAGCCCATCTTGCCGCCCTCGCCGGAGACGAGGCGGAAGCAGAACAGGCCTATTCGCGTGCCATAGAGCTCAGCACCGATGGCGCCGTGCGCGATTATCTCGTCGCCAGGCGGCGGCGGCTGGCGCGTCATTGACGCTCTGCCCCTGTCCGCCCCTTGCCCAAAGTCCCAATCTGCCCTATAGACCGCCGCCATGAAGCGCGCCTCACCCCTGGAGGAGGCGTGCGTGGCATTTGCCGGACTTTTCGCCGTTACGATCCATGATCCGGACAGGGGTTCGGCATGGCAGCCGGGTCTCCCCCGGCGCGGTGCATGCCCGGCCGATCCACACCAACCGATTGGAGTATCCAATGGCTGAAGCCGCTTTCAAGGCCACGCCGCGTGTCCGAGTGGGCAAGGGGGCCGCTCGCGAGCTGCGTCGTCAAGGCCTTATCCCCGCCGTCATCTATGGCGACAAGAAACCCCCACTCGCCATCGCGATTTCCTACAAGGAAGCCACGCAGCGCATTTATGCCGGCGGTTTCCTCAGCCACGTCATCGAGATCGATGTCGATGGTGAAGCCCACAAGGTCATCCCGCGCGACTACCAGCTCGATCCCGTGCGCGATTTCGCCCTGCATGTCGATTTCCTCAGGATCGGTGCCGGTTCGCGCATCACCGTCGAAGTAGCGGTGCATTTCGCCAATCAGGAGGCCTGCCCCGGCCTCAAGCGCGGTGGCGTTCTGAACGTCGTGCGCCACACGGTCGAAGTCAGCTGCCCGGCCGATGCCATTCCGGAGGAGCTGGTGCTTGATCTCGCCGACGCCCAGGTCGGTGACAGCCTCCACATCTCGGCCGTTGCCCTGCCCGAGGGTGTCCGCCCGACGATCGCCGACCGCGATTTCACCATCGCGACCATCGCGGCGCCGTCGAGCTACCGGTCCGAAGAGACCACCGAGGTTGAAGAGACCGAAGAAGAGACCGAAGAAGAGACCGAAGAATAGTCTCATCGCATTGATGGCGGCGCGGCAGCACGCGCCGCCTCCCCAGGGTTTTGCGCTTGAACGGAGACCGGCCATGCACCTGATCGTGGGTCTTGGGAATCCGGGCGCCGAATACGCCAACAACCGCCACAATATCGGCTTCATGGCCGTGGACGCCATCGCCCGCGCCCATCACTTCCCGCCCTTCCGCGCCAAGTTCAGCGGCCTGGTCGCCGACGGCACCATCGACGGCGCCCGCGTGCTGCTGCTGAAACCGCACACCTACATGAATCGCTCCGGCGACTGCGTCGGGCAGGCGACGCGATTCTACCGGCTCTCCCCCGAGGACGTGACCGTCATCTATGACGAACTCGACCTCACTCCCGGCAAGCTCAGGGTCAAGACCGGCGGCGGCAATGGCGGCCATAACGGCCTGAGATCCATCGACCCGGTGATCGGCAACGGCTACCAGCATGTCCGGCTCGGTATCGGCCATCCCGGACACAAGGAACTCGTCACCCGCCATGTTCTGGGCAACTTCGCCAAGGCGGACGCGGACTGGCTCGCGGACTTTCTCGACGCCATCGCCGACAATGCCGGGCTTCTCGCCACGAAGGACACGTCCAATTTCATGAACCGGGTCGCGCTCGCCACCAATGGCGGGCCGGACAGACCCGAGCCCAAGGGCTCGGGTCAGGGATCGAAAACCGGACCCAAACCCGAGGCGGTACCGGAAAAACCAAAGGGCCAGAGCCACATCCGCCAGGCCCGTCCCAAGCCGCCGCCGGAGCTGCCGAAATCCGGACCGATGGCGGAGATGCTGAAAAGGTTGTTCGGTCACAAGGACTGAAGCCGTTCCGGTTCCGGCCGCTTCACGGTCGAGGGTGACGACGCAAAGCTTGCCGAGGGCACCAGCGTGACGATTGCCTGAACAAACCAAAGCTGACATCTTGACCCCCCTGTCCCATACCGGACGTGAGGAGGTCGAAAATGGATGCTTCGGTCCTGATGCCGGACGACGTCGTCTATTATCTTGCCGTCAGCCTCGACGGCCATCTCGCGCGGTCCGATGGCGGCACGGACTGGCTCGAACCCTATTTCATCCCCGAGCTCGGCTTTCACGATTTCATCGCCCATATCGGCACGGTGCTGATGGGACGACGCACCTGGGACCGCATCGCTGCCCATGGCAAATATCCCTATGGCGATCTGCCCGGGATCATCGCCACCTCCCGCCCGTTCGAAGCCATGGGAGCACCGGTCAAGGCGGCCGAAGGTACGCCGACCCAGATCTTCAGGGCGGCGCAAAAGGCCGGACCGGGTCCCTACTGGCTGGTCGGCGGTGCTCATCTGGCAACCGGCTTTCTCGAAGCGGGCCTGATTACCCGCATCGATTTGTTCACCGTTCCGGTGCTGCTCGGCGCGGGCCTGCCGGCCTTCATCAACCGGCGCGATATCGCGCTTGACCTCATCGATACCGGAACCTATCCCAAGGGCATCGTTCGCACATCCTGGCGGCCGCAGCCTCGCACCGCCCTCGCCTGATTTCCGGGAGTTCTCCATGGGGTTCAAATGCGGCATCGTCGGCCTGCCCAATGTCGGCAAGTCGACGCTGTTCAACGCCCTGACCCGCACCGCCGCCGCCCAGGCGGCCAATTTCCCCTTCTGCACCATCGAACCCAATGTCGGCGAGGTGTCGGTGCCGGACGAGCGGCTCGACCGGTTGGGCGAACTGGCCAAATCCAAGCAGATCGTGCCGACGCGTCTGTCGTTCGTCGACATCGCCGGCCTGGTCAAGGGCGCCTCCAAGGGCGAGGGCCTGGGCAATCAGTTCCTCGCCAATATCCGCGAGGTCGACGCCATCGCCTATGTGCTTCGCTGCTTCGAGAACCCCGACATCGTCCATG
>CAZKTH010000032.1:0-17408 GCA_964555575.1 uncultured Devosiaceae bacterium
CAGCTGGCACATCTGCCGGCATCGGGCGGCGCACCGCTCGCCGCCTCTGCCTCCGGTCCGGCCCGGACGGCGGCGCAGCCGGGCGCCACGCCTCCGGCCGGATCGCCCGCCACCGCCGCCGGCACTGGTGCTGCCGCCACGTCCAGTCCGGCCTCGCCGGCCGTCGTCGCTCTGCCGACGCCCGCCGTTCTGGCCCAGGCGACACTTGCCTCGCTCGGCAACCAGAATTCGGTGACAATCCTCGTTTCTTCGGTACTGCGCCTCGGCGACCGCCTGCGGGAACTGCCGGACACGGTGCGGCAGGCGGCCCAGCGCCTGACCCAGGCGATGCTGCCGCTCGACGGCAAGGCGCCGGACGCGCGCGCCCTGCAGCAGGCCATCGCCCGGTCCGGCGTCTTTCTCGAATCCCGGCTGGCGGCGGGAACCGGGAAACCGGCGCTCGAAGGCGATCTCAAGTCCATTCTGCTGACGATCCGACAGTCCCTTGCCGACTGGCTCGGGCCCGAGGCCAGGCCGTCGGCGCTCACCGCCAGATCGCCGCCGCCGCCGCAGCCGGGCCTTGCGCCGCGTGCCGGCATGCCCGGCTCCGGCCTGCCGCTTGCCGACGACGCCACCGCAAGCGACATCGGCAAGTCGTTGCTGTCGCAGACCGACGCGGCGCTTTCGCGCCTGAGGCTGCACCAGCTCGCCTCGATGCCGGACCGGACGGACACCGCGTCCCCCCGCCACGACGTGAGACTCGAGCTGCCGGTCAGCATCGGCCAGCAGCCGGGCATTCTCCACCTCGTCATTTCCCGCGACGACGAGGGCGACACTCCGGACCGGCAGGAGAAGAACTGGCGGGTCCAGTTCGCCGTCAATGCCAGTGTCATCGGCGAGGTCGGCGCCGAGGTCGGCCTTCTCGCCGGACGCGCCAATGTCGTGCTGTCGGCCGCCGAGCCGGCGACGGCCGAGGCCCTGACCGGGGGCATCGCCGATCTTTCCGCCGCCCTCGAGGCCGCGGGACTGACGCCCGGGGTGTTGCGGGTGCGCCGCATGGACGCGACGCCGCCGCAGACCGGTTTTCTTCCGGCAACACCGGCCTCCGGCCACCTTCTGGATCGCGACACATGAGCGAGGAAAAAAAGACCCTGCACGATATCGCCGTCGCCCTTGCCTATGAAAAGGGCGAGGATGCCGCCCCGCGCGTCGTCGCCAAGGGGCGCGGGCCTGTCGCCGAGCGCATCGTCGAGCTTGCCCGCGAGCACGGCATTGTCATCGACGCCAATGCCGAACTGGCCGAAGCCCTGTCGCGCGTCGAACTCGACGAACTGATTCCGGTCGAACTCTTCAAGGCCGTCGCCGAGGTCATCGGCTATGTCCTGAGGACACGGGCGAAGATGCGGTAGACAACCTCATTTGCCCCGGCAACGCTTGCCGCAAACCCGCATCCTGAGGCGGGAGCGGAGCGGCCCGCGAAGAAAGAGGGTTTGTTGCCGCTGCCCGTTCTTCAAGGCTCGCGGCGTTCGCACCTCAGGATGAGGGGAGTTGGGGCGAATCTTTTGGCAGAAAGGACTCCTACCGCCTCGTGCGGCCGCGCCTCCGCTTCTCGTCCGGATCCCGGTCCGGCCAGTCGGCGATATGGTTCTCCCATTCGTTTTCGGGCACCTCGTCTTCCGCCACAGTCCGTCCCGATACCGAAATGCCGGCATCGATCACCGTTTGCGGATCGCCGGAAACGAGCGGATGCCACCAGGCCAGCCCCCGTCCTTCCGCCAGCCGACGATAGGCGCAGGTCTTCGGGATCCAGGAAATCACCCTGACGTTGTCCGGATCGAGCTTGATGCAGTCGGGCACCCTATTCTTGCGATTGGCATAGTCGGTGCAGCGGCAACTCACCCCGTCGAGCAGACGGCACCTGACATCCGAGGTCAGGATCTGGTTGGTGTCCTCGTCCTCCAGCTTGATCAGGCAGCAGCGCCCGCAGCCGTCGCACAAGGCCTCCCATTCCTCGGGCGACATCTCGTCAAGCCTTTTGTCTTCCCAGAATGCCATGTCGGCCCTTTACCCTGTCCTTGCCACAATGCTGGGCCTTGCTTTTAGCCTCTGACTTGTGAATTGTCCTCATCGTCAGGGTCTCGACTCAACTTGGGCGAGCTTTTGCTGTGCAAGACCCCTTTTACGCAAGGAAGAAACAAAAAAGGACGCGCGGGCGGCTGCTCGACGCCGATGCCCTTATCGACTCATCGATCTATGATTTCTTCCGCTCGCTGGCCGAGAGCTACACCCGCATCCAGGACTTCGCCGACCGTTTCCGCATCTCCGGTTTCAAGCGGCTGCTTGTCGAGCTGATTTCCGACGGCCTTTCGTTCTTCGCCATGGGCTGCGTGCTGATGGCGGCTCTGGCGCTGCCGGCCTTCGACGTCACCGCCTCGGGCGAGATCAACAAGGCCGAGGACTACGCCATCACCTTTCTCGACCGCTATGGCAACGAGATCGGGCGCCGCGGCATCCGTGCCGACGATTCGGTCAGTTTCAGCGAAATTCCCGAAGTGCTGATCAAGGCGACGCTCGCCACCGAGGACCAGCATTTCTACGAGCATTTCGGCATCGATGTCTTCGGCACGCTGAGAGCATTGCTGACCAACGCCCAGGGCGATTCCTCGCTGCAGGGCGGCTCCTCTATCACCCAGCAACTGGCCAAGAACCTGTTCCTTGGCAGCGAACGGACCATCGAGCGCAAGATCAAGGAGGCCTTCCTCGCCGTCTGGCTCGAAACCCATTACACCAAGGACCAGATCCTCAAGCTCTATCTCGACCGCGCCTATATGGGCGGTGGCAATTTCGGCGTCGCCGCCGCGTCCGAATTCTATTTCGGCAAGGATGTCAGGGACATCGATCTGGCCGAGGCGGCGATGCTGGCCGGCCTGTTCAAGGCGCCGACAAAATACGCCCCCCATGTCGATCTGGCGGCGGCGCGCGGTCGCGCCAATGTCGTTTTGAACCGCATGGTCGATGCCGGCTTCATGACCGAAGGCCAGGTCGCGGCGGCGCGGCGCAGTCCGGCAACCCCGATCGATCATTCCGACGAGGTCAACTCCCCCAACTATTTTCTCGACTGGGTCTATGGCGAAACCAAGAGGATCGTGGCGGGGCGTGAAGATGTCGGGTTCGTCGTCAGGACCACCATCGATCCGACCCTGCAGGGCTATGCCGAGGAGGCGGCGACCTCGGTGATCCGCGAAAGCGGCGAACGCTACAATGTCAGCCAGGCGGCCATGGTCGTCGCCGACCCGAACGGCGCCGTGCGCGCCATGGTCGGCGGTCTCGATTACGGACAGTCGCAATACAACCGTGCCATCGTCTCGGCACGCCAGCCGGGCTCCTCGTTCAAGATCTTCGATTACGCCACCGCTTTCGAGGAACTTGGGCTGACGCCGAAATCGGTGATTTCGGACCGACCCGTGTGCATCGGCAACTGGTGCCCGCAGAATTACGGACGTTCCTATCACGGCGCCGTCACGCTGATGACCGCCTTCACCAATTCCTACAATACCGTGCCGGTAACCCTGTCGATCAAGACCGGTCGCCAGCCGATCGCCGACATGGCGCACCGCCTCGGCATCACCAACGATTTTCCCGTCACCCGGTCACTGGCGCTCGGGGTGGTCTCGGTCTCGGTCCTCGACATGACCTCGTCCTACGCGGTCATGGCGAGCGGCGGCTACAAGACGCCGTCCTTCGGCATTACCCGCATTGCCAATCTCAGGGGCGAAACCGTCTATCAGCACGATCCGGATGCTCCGCGTCCGCGTATCCTTGACGATACAATCGTCAGGGAGATGAACTCGATGTTTCGCAATGTCGTGGTCGCCGGCACCGGCACCCGCGCCCGGGTCGAGGGCGTCCCCGCCGCCGGCAAGACCGGCACGACCTCGTCCTATCGCGATGCCTGGTTCTGCGGCTTCACCGGCAACTACGTCGCCGCCGTGTGGATGGGCAATGACGACTATCGCCCGACCAACCGGCTGACCGGCGGCACGCTGCCGGCGACGATCTGGCAGAAATTCATGGCCTTCGCCCATTCCAATATCGAGATCAAGCCGGCCTTCGGCATCGATTTCACTCCGGCGCCGTTCAAGCCCGTCACCGAGACCGCCGCCGCCGACGAGGATGCCGCGACGCTCAGACCGCCGACGCTGAAGCCGGAAGCGGCCAGGAAACTTGTCGAACTTGCCGATCTGTTCCGCGCCGCCGCGAAAACCGTCGGCACCACGACTGCGATGCCCGCGGCGCTCACCAATTCAGCCGGTGGAACAAACTAGTGCGGTTCATCTTCTACCTGCTCTACTCCTCCGCGATCGCGCTGGCGCTGGGGCTTGGCCTTTCGTGGTACGCGCTGACCGACGGACGTCTGGTCGGCGCCCGCCAGATCGGGCCGTGGCTCGCCTGGCCGGAAACCGGGGAGGCCCATCCCGACCCCTATACCCGTGCCTATCTGGCCCGGCAGGGCGTATTGCAGTTGGGTGCCAGCGAGGGCCTGCAATTCGTCGCCGAGACCGACAGCGACGGCCAGACGCTCGAAAGAGCCTGCACCTATGCCATCGACGGAAAGACGCCGGTATCGAGCCTGTGGACGCTCGTCGCCACCGACGTCGACGGCCGCAACGTCGCCGCCTCCGGGAATCTGATGGCGCTCGACAGCAATCACCTCAGCCGCGCCGCCGACGGTTCGGCCGTGATCGCGGTCGGGCCGGCCCTTTCGACCGGCGACTGGCTCGAGATCACCGGTTCCGGTCCCCTTCGTCTCGTTCTTTCCCTTTACGACACCCCGATTGTCGGCGGTCTCGACTGGTCGACGAGCGAAATGCCGTCCATCACCCGGCGGGAATGCTCATGACCCGGTTCGTGCTCTGGACATTGGGCGGGCTGTTTCTGGGCGTGTTCATCCATCTGGTCATCATTCTCACCCTGCCGCGCTTTGCCGCCCACGACCTGTGGGACAGGGTCTCGGCCCTTGCCGCGCCGGGCGAACTGGTGGTGCTCGATCCGGTTCGCATCGGTGCCGACAACCCGCTCGGCCTCGATCCGGTCTTCGCCCAGGCCATCTGCCGGCTCGATCTGTCCAGGGGGCCGGGACAGATCCTCGGCCCCCTGCCCGATGCCTTCTGGTCGATCGTGGTTTATGACACCGACGGCACCTCCTTTTATGCGACGACCCACCGCGCCAGTTCCGAGAACCGCCTCAATGTCGGGATTTTCAACCCGGCCCAGACCAAGCTGCTGGCCCAGCAGGAGATAAGCGCCGACAGTGATCTTCTCGTGGTCGAGAGCGCCGGCAACGAAATCTTCGCCGCGATCCGGCTGGCGCCGCCGCATCGCGAGATGCTGCAAAGATACCGCGAAATCCTCAAGGGGCTGAGCTGCACCAATCTGGGGACCTGACCCAGGGCTTCAGCCGAAATTGCCGTAGCTCAGCACCACCGAACCGCCGCGGGAAGCCGGACCGCAATAATCCCTGGCCCGGGCCGCGTCGACCTTGGTCCCGAGAGCGCTGAGGCCGGCGTCGACCGTGCGCGCCGCTTCGTCCGGCGTTTCGACCAGGAGGCGCTTGAGGGCATAGGAATAGGATTGATACCGGTAGTCGAGCGCCAGGGCGAAATTGGCGACGGCGATCGCGTTCTCCTTGAGACGCAATTCGACCTGTTCCTGTTCGTCGGCGCCGAGATCGGGAAAGGCGTCGACCGCCGTACGTCGCCGCGTATCGAGCCTCATGACGGCGCAGACGGCGTCGAAAGCCGATGCGATCGTTTGCACGTCGGCCGCGACATGGCCGGCAACGGCATTGTAGCGGGCCCGCGAGGACTGGAAGTTGCTGCGCTTGAGCCAGGCGTAATACCGGTCCGTCTTTTCATCGGACTTGCCCGTCGCCAGATCGATCGGGCTGATCCGCGACGTCCCGAAAGCCGTCCATTCGCGCGCCTGGGGCGCCGAGAAGAACCGCCACAGCACATTGTACATGCGGCGTTCCTCGTCGCTCAACGGCAGTTTCGACATCTCGATGGCGCCGCCGGTCAGAAGGCGCCGGTCGATCGGATCGTAGACGTTCCTGGTGAGATAGTCGCTGCGCTGGCGGCCGAGGTCGCCGGCGCGTTGCGAACAGGCGGCAAGCCCGACGATGACGGCAATCAGGGCGATGCGCCCGGCCACCCGCCAGGGCAGGCGCGAAAGGACCGATGCCGCCGTCAATTCAGCCGCCACTCCCGCATCTGGGACTGGTGTCCGGTTCGTCGCCATCATCGGCCTCGCGCCGTTCGTAGCGGACTCCGGGGAACATCACCAGTTCGGCGTCCTTGTCGGCGTCGATCTGTTCGGATTCGGGACGGTTCGCCCGGGGAAAAAGCAGCAGAATTCCCATATGCAACCTCGTACGCAAACCTCAACGCAAACGACCGCGGACCGGGAAATTTCGGGATTCTGGCCACCCGGCGCCAGCGCTAGGCTTTCGCACATAAGAATTAGGCTTGGTTAACAGTCTGCTAACGAATTCTCGCAAATAGTTGGTGCATGTTCACAAAGTCTTAAACCGCGAGTCGGCCATGATCGGCTTTCAGCCCTACGAAACGTTCCAGCTTCTCGTCGAAACCGGTGGCATCGACCGGGCAAACACTCTGCTTGTCGCGGCCTGCGACGCATTCGCGCACCGCAAGAGACCGCCGCAATCGGAAATCGAACAGTTCGAAGCGCTGGCGGGACGGCTGTTCCGTACCACCACCCCCGAGGCACAGAAAAAGTCGGCCGAGGCCCTCGCCAAGGCCGACACTCTTTCCCCGGCGATGCAGAGACTCGTCATCGAGCATCTGGGCGACGACCTGCCGGGCTTTCTGTCGACGGCCGGGAACCTCGACGAAGAAACGCTGATCGAACTCATCGAGGCCGGCGACACCGCGCTTTGCGCCGCCATCGCGGCCCGACACGATCTCGACACCCTCATCCTGTCGCGGCTGTTCCAGATGAACAGCCGGCGCGTCTACAGGGCACTTGCCGCCAATCCTTCGATCGTGCCCCATGGCGCCCTTGTCGCCGCCTTTGCCCGCGCCGCGCAGATGGATCACGAAATCGCCCGGCTGCTTGCCAATCGCGACGATTTCGACACCGCCCTCGTCGCCCCGGCCTTTTTCGATCTGCCCGAGCCCGAGCGGCTGCTGATCATCCACGCCTTCGAGGCGCGCAAGACGCCCGAGGCGCCGATCAAGAAGACCATCGAGCAGATTTCGGTCGCAACCAAGGACCTCACGCGCGCCCTGATGAAGCTCTACACCGAGAACCGCCGGCCCGAGGTCACGCGGCTTCTGAGCCAGATCACCGGCCTCGACGAGATCCGTTGCGGCCAGATCGCCCACGATATCAGCGGCGCGGCGCTGTTCGTCGTTCTGAGGGCCTTCTCCTGCACCGCCTATGACGGGCTCAAGGTGCTGATCCACGCCACCAGCCATGACAAGGAGCGCTCGCAGGCCCTTTCCGAGTTCGCCAAGCTCTTCCAGGACATCAGCCCGGATGCCATGGCCTATCTGCTGAGCGCCTGGCGGGGCGAGGTCGACCTCCTGGATCTCGGCAAGCCGGAATACCGTCGCGTCACCGACTACTCGCGCCGTTCGCAGGCGGCTGCCCGGGCAACGACCATCTCCGATCCGGCCATTGCCCGCGCCGTCGCCACCATCCGGCAGAACGGCATCCGTCAGGCGAGCTAGAGCGTTTTCAGGCGAAGTGGATACCGGTTCGCCGGTTCGATAACGCGACCACTCAATAACCTGGAGCATCGGGCGCAAAAGTGGACCCCGGTTTTGCGCCAACCGAGGATTGACCCGAAGGGGCAAATCGTGCCGGCGGCACGATCTGAGGTGCGAAGGATGCGACCACAAAGAGATAGAGCATCCGAACACTGCGTCCGGCGTGGTTCGTATTTGGCGGAAACACCCTTTGTCATGGCGAGGAACCTTGGCGACGAAGCAATCCATGACGCATCAGATGCCGGAGCCTGCCAAAGCATGGATTGCCGCGCGCCCTTTGGGCGCTCGCAATGACGGCGGCAGTGCTGCCGACAAAGTGTGAAGGCCTTTATGGGCCGTTGGCAGGCTTGTTGTCGGCGACGACGTCGAACCCGTAGCTTTGAGCGCGCGTTTCCAGACCGATCAGCCAGAAATCGCTGTCGAACCGGCTTTCCTGTTCGATCCGCGATCGCGACTCCACCGCCGGCACACGCGCGAGGCGCGCCTCGAACAGCCGGTCCGCACTCCTGTCGGCATAATAGGGCGCCGGAGCCGGCGCGTAGAGCGATACCGTGCCGTTGAGATGATCGACCTCGATCCAGATCTGGCCAGCGATCGGATCGCCCTTGCGGACGATCACGGCGAGTTCGCCGATGTCGTTGTGCCGCCTGACGAAGGCGGCGCACCAAAGGTCGGAACGAAGCTGGGACATCAATACCGCGTCCGCGGAGATCAGTTGTAGGCGCCGGCCGCCATCAAGACATCGATGAGATCGGGCGTCAACTCGCCGGTCACGCGGAAATTGTTGTAGACCTCGAACTTGCGGATGGCCCGCGCCGTTTCGGCATCGAACCTGCCGCTGATCTCGCTATGCAGGAACCCGAGGCGGCTGAGACCGGTCTGGACCATGCGCACCAGTTCCTGATCGAGCGCCGCAGGCTTGTGCTGGACCGGTTCCGACACTTCGGCCGCCTGTGCCGGCTCGGTATTGGCGATTTCGGCGGCAATGCGGCCGATCGGATCGTCGGCAGGTACGGCGAGCACGGCCTTTTCCACGGCCACGCCGGTCACCGGCGCTGCGGCCACGACCGGCTGCGGGGCTGGCTCCGGCCGATAGGCCCTTGCCGCCGCGATCACCTTCGGCGTCACGGCACCGACCGGCTCCAGTCCGGCTTGGGTCTCGAAGCGCCTGATGGCGTCGGCGGTCCTGGGACCGTAATAGCCGTCGATCTTTTCGGCGAACAGGCCGAGTTCGGTGAGCCGCGCCTGCAATTCGGCGACATCCTTGTTGCCGACCTTGTCCGGAATCGCCACCGTGATCGGGGCGGGCGCCGCTATAGTCACGGGCGTCGCGGCAGGCCGCGGCAGCGAACTCGGCATGGGCTGGTGTCTGACCGGGATGCCGGCCGAGACTGGCCCGACGGGCCGGGCGATGCTGGCCGTGTCCATGAACAGCGGCGCCGGGTGCCGCGCCGTCTGCAGGAACATGGCGTTTGTCGCACCCAGGAAGATGCCGGTGCCCAGGACCAGCGCCATGCCGGTCGAAAGCGGATGGTGGAAGGCGTAGGCGAGGCCGCGTCCGGTCCAGCGCCCGCAAAAGGCGAGTGTCGCATTGCCGGCGGTGCCGGCCCAGTTGGTATTCATGGCGGCACTGGTCATCTGGCGGCTCTCCGGCGAACGGGGTTATAGGCAGGCGCGGTGGTGATCGTCGGTGTGGCGGACATTCTTCCGATCACCTCGGCCGGTGCCGGCAGGACAGCCGGGCCGGAAATCGGCATCAGTACCGTCATGGTCGTGCCCTTGCCCGGCCACGAAGACACTTCAAGCCGCCCCTGATGCAGGTCGATCAGACCCTTGACGATCGAAAGCCCGAGACCGGACCCTTCGAAACGTCGGCTCAGCCCGTCATGCGCCTGGAAGAAGGGCTCGCCGAGCCGGGCAACGGTGGCGGCATCCATGCCGATGCCGTCATCGACGATGGCAAGCGCGACATGGCGGCCGCGCCGGGTCAGCGAGATGCGCACCTCACCGCCCGGATTGGAGAACTTGACCGCGTTCGACAGCAGATTGATCGCGATCTGGCGATAGGCGCGTTCGTCGCCGAGCATGCGCGGCAGGTCCGGGGCGACTTCGACCGAAATGCCGACCCGGCGCGATTTCGCCAGCGGCTCGACCAGACTGATGCTCGGCGCCACCAGCGACTCGGGCGCGAATGCCTCGATCTGCAGTTCGAACTTGCCGGCCTCGATCCTGGACATGTCCAGAAGCATGTTCACCGTGTCGAGCAGATGCCGGCCGGACTGGTGAATGAGGTCGGCATATTCGTGCTGGGTTTCGGCGCTGGCCGTGCCGATGCCGTTTCTCAGCATGTCCGAGAAACCGACGACGGCGTTGAGCGGGGTCCGCAATTCGTGGCCGATCGTGGCAAGGAAGCGCGATTTGGCCTGCGAGGCGTCCTGGGCCGCGCGCTTTGCCTGCTCCATTTCCTCGTGCTGGGCGACACGTGCGGAGATGTCGCGCATCAGTACCATGACCTCGAAGGGACCGCTGACGCCGGGCGCGGGATGGATCGGAGACAGCCCGCATTCCACCCAGACGAAATGCGGCACCACCTTGGCGCTGTCCTCGTCCCTGCGCACCCGCATTTCGATGGTTCTGGGCCTGTCGTCATTGGCCGCTTCGCTGAGGGCGGTCAGATAGGCCGGGCGATCCTGGACGTGAACGCGTTCGGTCAGGCCCTGGCCGGTCAGTTCGAACCGTTGGCAGCCGAAAAGCGTCTCGACCGAATGCGACACGAACAGCGTTTCGCCGCCCGGTGCCAGGCGCAGCACGACATAGCGGAAATCCTCGATCAGATAGCGCAGGGTTTCGACCTGCGCCTTGTCGACATGTTCGAGCACGGCACTGAGGCGGAAAGCCGAGATGGCGGTCATGAGCGCAAATGCCAGATAGGCGACGGCCGAGGCGGTGCCGCCGTTTTCGAGCTGCGTCTCGGCAACCATGCCGGTGGACAGTTTGGAAAAAGCAGCAGCGACAAGCGCGCCGGCGAACAGGAACCAGCCGAGCCGTCTGGTCTTGCGGTCGCCGAGCAGCGCCGCAAGTACAGGCACCAGCGAGACGATGGCCAGGCCGAAATCGACCAGCGCCGGATTGAGGATGGTGTGAACCGCGCCGATCACCGACATGCCGACGATCAGCAGCGACACCGCCGTCGCATCGCTTTTGCGTCCGGCGAGAAAAACCGCAATCCCGGTGGCGAGGCCGGAAATGGCGGTCACGAATGGCAGGTATTGGCCGGAGGCAAGCAGAACCAGCGCCGGAAGAACGGCGACAAGCGACAGGGCGGCAATGACGCGTCCGACAAGGACGAGCGTGTTGCGCCGCAGCGCTTCTACCGTACCGACGGCCAGGATCGAACCCTTGATCGGGCGTTCCACAACAGGATTGGCCAGTTTGAACATACACAACTCAATTCCCCGGCTTGGTACGCGCCGGACTTGTCGCGAGGTTTTCACCGGAACATAAAAACAGGCTTAAGCAGCAGGGCCATCGAGCCGCCGCCATGTCGTTTCCACTGGCCTTGAGCGCCGGTTTCTCCGGCTAGCGTAAACAATTCATTGCAATATTCGGGCAACCGGCCGGCCGGCGGGTCCGGGAGCCGCTCGCGCCCTTGCCATTGCCGTGGAAGGCGTCCCGGCCGATGGCTGCGGCACATGCGGCGCATTTACGTGGCATTTTAGCCTTCGGTCTCAGTCCGTCTTAAGGCGCAAGGGTCGAGACTGCTGGCATGAGGGGAAAAGGGCCTTTTTGAATGCTCGGGCCCGAAACCGCGAGAAGGACGGCATGTTTCTTTTGAGATCGACATTCTGGCTCGGGCTCGTCTTCCTGGTCGTTCAGCCGCACGGCATGGATCTCACCGGCTCGGCCGACCGGATCGGTGCCGCAGCGCTCGAAACCGGACGGAACGTCGCCCGTGACGGTCTCAACCAGGTCGCCTGCACAACGCTGGAGTGCGCCGGTGCCAAGCTGATGGCGCAGTCGGTTATCGGACCGCCGCGACCGGCGCGCGAAAGCGAGATGTCCGCGCCCTATCCGGCACCGCCCCTTGCCTATCGCCGAACGTGACCACGCCCTGAGCCCCAACCCCCCGAACGTTCCTGTCCCGGGGCCTATCGAACCGAAGGCGGTCCCCGCCTGCGGTTCGACTTTTCGATGCCCGACACATTGGATTTGCGACGCAGGCGCGCTATCTAGCCTTCATGACCGAACGTCCGAGCTTTGCCGAAATCGCCGACAACTTCTCCTTCCTCGATGATTGGGAAGACCGTTACAAATACCTCATCGAACTCGGCCAGAGCCTGCCGCCCCTGCCCGAGAGCGTCCGTGTCCCCCAGAACAAGGTTTCGGGCTGCGTTTCCCAGGTCTGGCTGACCGCCACCGGAAGCGCCGACAGCCCGACGCGAATCTTCTTTCAAGGCGATTCCGATGCCATGATCGTCAAGGGTTTGGTGGCAGTCCTGCTTGCCCTTTATTCGGGCCGGCCGGCCGCCGAGATCGTCCAAACCGACGCAATCGCCGTACTCGACGAACTCGGACTGCGCGAGCATCTGACGGCGCAGCGCTCCAACGGCCTGATCGCCATGGTCAAACGGATGCAGGCCGAGGCCGCGGCGCTGGCCTGATCCCTATTCGAACCGCGTCGGGGCGAAATCCTCGTCGAGCCAGGCCGTGAGCCGGGCCGAAGCGCGGCCCTCGGCGCGCGAGGTGAGGCCCAGCGTTTCGGCCAGGCGGTCGAGGCCGATCCGCAGGACCAGCTTGGCGCTGCGACGCGGCCAGCCACGTTCGGCCTCGATCACCTGCAGCCCTTTTTCGAAGACGCAGACATCGATGATCGTCTCGGCGCAGTCGCGCGGCAGTTCGGCATAGAGCCGTGCAAGCGATTTGCGCGCCTCGACGGCCATGTCGGCAATGTCGGCGCCAGCGCCACGCCGTCGCCCGCCGATCTGGGCCGGATCGTAGGACATGGTAACGCGCTGGCGCAGCTCGGCCCGCGCGCCCCAGAGCGACACCCGTTTGCCGGCCTCGACATGGTGAGGTTCGAGAAAGCCGCCGCCGGCAGAACGCGCCAGCTTTCCGATCGGGTCGCATTCGAGATCGCGCCGGCTTCCTTCCGGCCCCGGCACGAGGTGGCGATGCTGGGCGGCAAAGCCGTCGGATCCGGCCTGCTGACGCCTGAGCCAGGCCCTGGCCTCCCCGGCCGGCCAGCAGGTGCCCCTGTCGACACGCACCAGTCCGCGCGACGCCAGCGCCGCGACCTCGGGTGCAAAAAGACGGGCGCGCAGCGCCCCGCTTCCGGCGACATAGGCGCCATCCTCGCTCCGGGTCGCGTGCCCGGTGCGATTCAGCACCCTGACAAAACGCCGGGATTGGGCATCGAGGTCAGACATGGCATGCCGCCATGCTGGCAAGGGCTCCACGCGACACGGCAATCCGGTCTTCAAGAGCCGAGACTTCGGCATCGAAGCCGGCATCGTCGCGCTTGTCCTCGATGCGGCCGCAGGCATAGGCGACGGTCGTCCGGTCACGGCCGAAATAGCACCCGACCTCGGTCATGGTTCGGCCGAGCGAAGTGTGCATCAGATACATGGCCAGTTGCCGTGCCCGGGCGACGGGCGCGCGGCAGCGCGAGGGATGGAGCAGCAGTGCTGGCGGTATGGAATCGTGGCACGAAACCAGGGCCAGCACCCGGTCCGCGGCACCGTCCGCATTCCTTTTTGCCACGCCGACCGCCGCTACGGCCGCCCCTTTGGCCGTCGTCCTTTTCTCCGCCCCGTTCCAGCGCGGAATGCCCCGCTTTTCCTTCACCCTTTCATGCCTGCGTCCGGCACGACACCCGTCATCTTGCTTGCAGTCTGTCATGCGATCCTCCGCGCATAGGAACATATTCCTATATCGCGCGTTAAGGAGGCGGGGATAAGTCGTCCATCCACGCCGGCAAGGAATCGCAGGGGAACAAAGCGCCAGAGCAAAACGCGTTCTGATGGAATCAGAACGCGTTATGCTCTATGCCGGCATGGCGCGCGCCATCACCTTGGGGCACGACGACGACGCGTCGGCGAGATCGGCAAGAGCCGTCTGGGGCCGAATCGGGCGGATCGGACCACGGTGCTCCGCGTGGTGGCGCCAAAGGCCGGGATTGAAAAAAGGTCAAGCCAAAGGGCGGGATCGCTCCCGCCCTCTGATTCGTTGCCTCGCTATCTGGTCGGCCTTTTCAGGCCGCCGCCTGTCGCATCAACTGGCCTTGCGGCCGAGCCCGTTGTCCTTGGCAAGACGCGAACGGGTCTCCGAATAGTTTGGTGCCACCATCGGATAGTCGGCGGGCAGGCCCCACTTCTCGCGATATTCCTCGGGCGTCAGATTGTAATGCGTCCTGAGGTGTCGCTTCAGCGATTTGAATTTCTTGCCGTCCTCTAGGCAGATGATGTAGTCGGGCGCAACCGACTTACGCACCGGCACGGCCGGACGCAGTTCTTCGGCAGGCGGGGCAGTTTCCGCGCCTCGAAGCCCCTTGAGCGCGGTGTGCACGTCGGCAATCACCTTGGGGAGATCCGAAGGACTGATCGCATTGTGACTAACGTAAGCACATACGATTTCGGTGGAGAGTTCGACGAGGTCGACTTCAGCCGCCGGAGCGGAAGAAGACTGGTCGTTCATTTTGTATCCTTTACTTGTTCTTGCTTTTGTTCACTCAACGCATGAACTAAGCCTCATTTAGCGGGTTCGCAACTGACTTGCAAGTATTTGTGGATCGGGAAACATTTTTACACATTTTTGGCAAGACACTATCATTTTAGGCAATATCCTTCTTTTCAAGCTCCATAATCACCGTCGCATCAGAGGGCCGGTATCCGGAAATAAAAGCGGCCCGCGCCAGAAGATGCGCCGAAACCGGCGTTGTCAGCAGCACGAAGACGAATCCGATGACGGCACGTAAAATCACCGCGCCATCAAGCGCATAGGCGGCCGTGATCGCAATCGCGAAATACATCAGTCCCGTCGACATGGCACCAGCCTTCGAGGCGGCGTGCATGCGGGTATAAAGATCGGGCAGACGCAGGAGCCCGATCGCGGCGGTCAGCGCCAGGCTGCCGCCGATGAGCATGACGATGCCGGCAGCATATTGCAGGATCTCATGCATCTGCGATTTTCTCCTCTTTTGCGGACTGCGCGGGTTTGCCGCGGTTGAGGATGTAGCGGGCGAAGGCGACCGTACTGAGGAAGCCGACCAGACTGAGAGCGATGGCGATGTCGAGATAGAGGGTGAAACCGGTCTTGATGGCGATGACGGCGATGAAGCCGATGCCGACCGAGACCAGCATGTCGAGGGCGAGCACCCGGTCCGCCAGCGCCGGTCCGCGCACGACCCGCAATGTGGTCAGGATGAAGGCGATGGACAGGATCACCAGGGTGATCGAGGTCGCATGGGTCAGGAATTCGTCGCCGCTCATTCGAACACCTCCCTTATTTTCTTCTCGAATCCCCCGGCGATGCCGTCGATCAGCCTTTGCCGATTCGGCATCGACAGGACGTGGACATAGAGCACGCGCCGGTCCTTCGACACATCGACGCTCAGCGTTCCGGGCGTCAGGGTGATGAGATTGGCCAGAAGCGTGATCTCGGGATCGGACCGGACCGTCAGCGGAAAGGCGACGATCGCCGGCTTCAGATGCTTTTTCATATCCGGTCTGAGGACCAGGATCGCCACCCGGATGGCCGAAAGCGTCAGCTCGTAGAGGAAAAGCAGCGCCAGCGACAGCGCCCGCCCGAATTTTCGGGCCAGGGTCGGACGGACGATGCGGTCTCGCATCAGCCACAGGGCGACAAAGCCGATGGCGCCGCCGAACAACAGATTGCCGAAGGTGAAACTGCCGGTTATCGCGGCCCACATCAGCGCCAGAACCAGGCCGGCCAGAACGAAGGTCATTGCGCCGCCTCCGTCGTGGCCGGTTCGGAAGACGCCGGCGGCATCATGGCCGCAGCCTGCCGCGGCGCCAGACCCGTCGCCTCGATATAGGGCACCGGATTCAGAAGTCCGAGCGCCGCCTGCCGTCCGGCGACGAAGACCGGATCGGGCCAGAGGCCCAGAAGGGCGACGCCGACGACCAGCGCTCCCGTCGGCACCACCGAAAAGCCCCAGCGCGCCGGTTCGAGCGGTTTCAGCCTGTCGTTGGGTGCCTCGGAATGGGCGCCGAACCGTCCGGCCCGCCAGAAGATGTGGGCCCACAGCCGCGCGCCGGCGAACGACGTCAGGATCGAGTTGAGAAGAACCGCCACCAGGAGCCAGTAGGTTCCGGCCTCGAGGCTGCCCTGGACGAGCAGGAGTTTCGGCCAGAAGGCAAAGCTCGGCGGCAGACCCGCCGCTGCAAAGACGAGAATCAGAAAGCCGATCGACAGCGGCGAATTGACGGCATAGAGCCCGCCCATCTGCCGCGTATCGGTTTCGCCCGTCGTCCGTTCGACCAGGCCGGCGACGAGATAGAAGGCCGTCATCACCAGCATGGAATTGAAGGCATAGGTGGCGCCGCCCTGCAGCCCGTGCAGATTGCCGATGGCGAGGCCTGCCAGGATCGCGCCGATGCCGCCGATGACGAAAAACCCCAGGGCGCGCCTGAGATTGGTCTGGGCCAGCGCCCCGAGCGGGGCAAGGATCAGGGTGCCGACCGCGATCGCGACCAGGACCGGCTCGAGCCAGTCCCGCGTCGCCGGCATCAGAACGACCAGCGCCCGCAATAGCGCATAGGCGCCGACCTTGGTCAGAAGCCCGGCGAACAGCGCCGACACGCCGGCGTCGGGGCCATGGTAGGAGGCCGGCAGCCAGGCATTGACCGGGAAGGCGGCCGCCTTGGTGCCGAAGGCGAGCAGCAGCAGCGAGGCGATCGCCATCATCGGCACTTTCGGCGCCTCGGCGGCGGCACGGATGATGTCGGACATGTTGAGGGTGCCGACCAGACCATAGAGCAGGCCGAGCGCGGTCAGAAAGAAGGTCGTCGCCAGGAAATTGAGAAAGCCGTATTTGACGGCGGCATCGAGCTGGATCTTGCGCCCGCCCATGATCATCAGGCCGAACGAGGCGATGAGCATCACCTCGAACCAGACATAGAGATTGAAGAGGTCGCCGGTCAGGAAGGCGCCGCTGACGCCGGCGAGCAGCAACAGCACCAGGGCGTGGAAGCCGTGCCGGGTCTCGCGCGGTTCGAGTTCGGGCTGGGTGTAGAACAGCACGGCCAGCGTGGCCAGCGCCGCGGCCAGCGCGAAGCTGGCGCTCAGGATGTCGGCGGTAAAGGCGATGCCGAAGGGCGGCAGCCATTTGCCCATGGTCATCGACACCGGCGCTTCGAGCGTCCGCAGCAACAGTGCCATGTCGGAAAGGATGACGCCGATCACGACGAGGATGGCGAATCCGGCCTGGCCGAACCGGTTCTTGCGCATGATCAGCAGCAGGGCGCCGCCCATCAGGCAGAGGATGACCGGCAGGATGACGATCCAGTCGCCGATCGGCGTTGCGTGGTCGATCATCGCCGTCGGCAGGCTGGTCAGGTCGGGCGTGTGGGTCGCAGCGGCCATGACTATTGCCCGGTACCGAGATGACTTTGAATGACG
>CAZKTH010000033.1:0-17208 GCA_964555575.1 uncultured Devosiaceae bacterium
CGACGCGACCGGCGACGACGCCTTTCTCGAACTCGGCCTGAAGCGCACCCGCGCCAACATGCCGGCCCATGTCACCCATTTCGGCGTGCACGATCACGGCTTCAACCAGGTCTCGACCTATGGCAATCTTTTGCGGCTGATGGCGGAAGGGCGCATGCCGCCAAACCAATGGCAGAAGGAGTATTTCGAACTGGCCATCAAGGCGTCGGCGGCGGTGCAGGCGCGGCGCTGGACCGATCTCGGCGATGGCGCCGGCTATATCCATTCCTTCAACGGCCCGCATTCGCTCTTCATCGATACCATGCGCACCCTGCGCATTCTCGCCCTCGGTCATCAGCTCGGCCATGTGGTCAAGGGCGAGGGCGACGCCGTTATCCCGCTGTTCGGCCGGCTGATCGCCCACGCCAGGGCAACGGCCCGCTACAATCTGTTCCGGGGCGAGGGCCGCGACATCTGGGACGAGCGCGGCCGCACCGCGCATGAGGCGATCTTCAACGTGACCAATGGCGTTTTCCGCTGCGTCGGTACCCAGCAGGGCTATTCCGGCTATTCGACATGGACGCGCGGCCTTTCCTGGGCCATGACCGGGTTTGCCGAACTGCTGGAATTCTTCGATACCCTCGATGAATCAGCCTTTGCCGATCATGGCGGCAAGGCCGGGATCGTTTCCCTGTTCGACGCCGCGGCGGCGGCGACATGCGATTTCTACATCGCCCACACCGCCACCGACGGCATTCCCTATTGGGACACGGGCGCGCCGGGGCTGAAACGGATGGGCGATGTCTATGCCCGCCCCTCCGAGCCGGAAAACGACATCGAGCCGGTCGACAGCTCGGCGGCGGCCATCGGCGCCCAGGGGCTGATCCGCTACGGCAAATGGCTCGAAGCCAATGGCCGCGACACTGCCGGGACCTATGTCCAGGCCGGCCTCACAGTGTTCGATACCTTGCTCGGCCCGTCCTATCTCTCCGCCGATCCCGACCATCAGGGACTGGTGCTGCACAGCCAGTATCACCGCCCGAATGGCTGGGATTACGTACAGCCCGGCCACAGCAACCCCTCCGGCGAGGCGACGATGTGGGGCGACTATCACATGCGCGAGCTTGCCTTGCTGGTGCAGCGCCTGGCCACGGCCGGTCCCTATCCGACATTCTTTGCCATCTAGAAAGGTGCCGCTCATGTCCGAGACAGCCAAAAGGGGCGTGGCGCTCGTCACCGGTGGACGCAGGGGCATTGGTCTGGCCATCGCGGAGCGCCTGGCCGCCGACGGGTTCGACGTGGCCATCACCGGCACTTCCGCAAAAGACACGGCGTCGGAAGCGGCGGTGACAAGGCTTGCCGCCCATGGCGTCAGGGCCGCCTACATCGCCGGCAGGGTCGACCGGATCGCGGACCATGCCCGCGTGCTCGACACGGTCGAGGCGGAACTGGGGCCGGTCGACGTGCTGGTTTCCAATGCCGGCATCGCCCCGCCGCAACGGCTCGACATCATGGAAACGACGCCGGAGAATTTCGACACGGTTCTTGGCGTCAATCTGCGCGGCGCCTTCTTTGTCGCGCAGGCGGTGGCGCGGCGCATGCTCGCCGCCGGGCCGAAACCGGGACGGTCGCTGATCTTCGTCACTTCCTGCTCGGCCGAAATGGTCTCGCTCAACCGGGTCGAGTACTCGATCTCGAAGGCCGGCCTCGCCATGGCGGCGCAGGGCTTTGCCGCAAGGCTGGCGCCCGAGGGCATCGCCGTGTTCGAGGTCAGGCCCGGCATCATCCGCACCGACATGACTGCCGGCGTGTCCGGCAAATACGATGCGCTGATCGCCGACGGCCTCGTGCCGGCCGGGCGCTGGGGCGAAGGCGACGACGTCGCCGCCGCCGTCGTGGCCCTGACCCGACCCGACATGGTATTTTCGACCGGTTCGATCATCAATGTCGATGGCGGGTTGACGCTGTCGCGACTTTGAAAACAAGGGCCTCGCGGATGGCGAGGCGAGGAGGAAACATGACGCGCTTGCGCTTTGCCGCGATCGGCCTGGATCACCGCCACATCTTCGGCATGACCGAGGGCATGCTCGATGTGGGCTGCGAACTGGCCGGCTACTGGACCGAAGGCGAGCCACAACCACTCGCCGGCTTCCTCAAGCGCTTTCCGGATGCGCAGCGGCTGGCGGATCGCCGGCGCATTCTGGATGACGAGACCATCCCGCTCGTCCTGATCGCCGCGCCGCCGCATCAGCGGGCGGCCCTCGCCATCGAGGCCATGCGGCACGGCAAGGACGTCATGGTCGACAAGCCGGGCTGCATCACGCTTGCAGAACTGGCCGAGATCCGTTCGGTCGTCGCCCGGACGGGCCGTATCTGGAGCGTGAATTTTTCCGAGCGGTTCGAAGTGCGCGCCGTGACCGTGGCGACCCGGCTCGTGCGCGAGGGCCGCATCGGCAAGGTCGTTCAGACCGTCGGCATGGGCCCGCACCGGCTCAACCGGCATACACGCCCCGACTGGTTCTTCGATCCGGCGCTTTATGGCGGCATCCTCGCCGATATCGGCTCGCACCAGATCGACCAGTATCTGCATTTTGCCGGGCTCGACACCGCCGAGATCGCCCATGCCGCCGTCGGCAATTTCGCCAATCCCGACTTGCCGCTCTTCCAGGATTTCGGCGAGGTCAATCTCGTCGGCGGCGACACGCAGGCCTATATCCGGCTCGACTGGTACACCGCCGACGCCCTGCCGAACTGGGGCGACGGGCGCCTGTTCATCTACGGCACCGAGGGCGAGATCGAATTGAGGAAATATGTCGATCTCGGCGGGAGGCCGGGTATCGACCACCTCTTCCTCGTCAACGGCACGGAATACCAGTATTTCGACTGCTCGAAGGCCGACCTGCCCTATTTCGGGCAACTGGCCAACGATGTGCGCGACCGTACCGAAACGGCCTGTGCGCAGGCCCACACCCTCGCCGTGACCGAACTGGCGATCACCGCGCAGCAACAGGCCGTAATGCGTGGAAACCTGATCCGGTAGCAAGGCTGCGCCCATACCGGACAACCTCGGAAAAAAAGAATCGCGACAGTCCGAGCCTGAACTTGCCACACCAATCCAGGAGAAAGATCATGACTGACAACAACAATTCTGGCGCCACTGGCACGCGCAGCGGCAAGACCTATCTTCTCGTCCACGGGGCATGGCACGGCGGCTGGTGCTGGAAACACGTCGCGGATCTCCTGCGCGCCGAGGGTCATCGCGTCGTCACCCCGACCCAGACCGGTCTCGGCGACCGCCGCCACCTGATGGCCCGCAACATCACGCTCGACGTCTTTGTCGAGGATCTGGTCAACGTCATCGAGACCGAAGACCTCGATGATATCATCATCGTCGGTCACAGCTTCGGTTCGGTCCCCGTCATCGGCGTCGTCGACAAGATGCCCGAACGCATCCGCCACATGGTCTTCCTGGATGGCATGGTGCTGCAGGCCGGCCAGAGCGTTTTCGGCATGCTGAAACCGGAAGATGCCGCGGCGCGGCGCAAGAACGTCGTGGCGCAGGGCGGTGGCGTGGCCTTGTCGATCCTGCCGGTCACGGCGCTCGGCATTGCCGAGGACAGCCCCGATTACGCCTGGGTCGAGCGCAATCTCGCGCCCCATCCCGTCGGTACCTATGACAGCCCGCTGCACATTTCCAATCCCATCGGCAACGGCCGGCCCTCGACCTATGTCGCCTGTACCGATCCGTGGATGCCGACCATGGCCAGTTCGCAGGAATGGGTCCGCCAGCAGTCGAACTGGCGCTGGATGGAGCTTGCCACCGCGCATGACGCCATGATCACCGCTCCCAGGGAACTGACGGAGATTCTTGCCGCCATCGAGTAGGCCCCCTTGATGCCAGTGAACGCATGCCGGACCAGTTAGAGCGGCGCGCGTTCGGATTGAATCGCTTCTCCGCTCTATCTCTTTGTGATCGCATCGCTTTTTGCGAAAAACCTGGACCCAATTTTGCGCGCGATGCTCTAGTTGCAGCGCGCTCTCGGGCAAAACGCGTTCCGACAAAGTCAGATTGCCTGAAAAAAAGGAGGCGCACGGAGCGCCTCCAGTCGTCGTTCCTGTCGGGTTTCCGGCGTGCCGTACCGGCACGCCTTCAGCGACTATTTGGTGATGCAGGTGTTGATGTTGGCCTGCGTGCACTGGTCGAGGCCGGTATAGACCGGGTCGCTGACCTTCTGGCCATCGATCAGCTTGATCATGACGCCAGGAGCCATGTAGCCCATGTTGAACGGCTGCTGCCCGACGAGCACGTTAACCAGGCCCGCCTTCAGGAGGTCGGGTTCGGCCCCGATCGTATCGGCCGAAGCGATGTAGAAGCTGCCGTCGGCCAGCTTGGACTTCAGCGGCGTGATCAGCTGCTTGTAGGCCTCGGGCGCGGCGAACAGCGGCCAGCCACCCTCGAGGACGAAGGCGGTGAGCTTGGGATTGGCGGCGAGGATATCGGCCATCGCCTGCACGCCCTTGGCGCCGTCGTCATTGGTGAAGACGGGGCAGCCCTTGACCTCGGTCCAGCCACCCTGGCCGGTCAGGGACTTGGTCCCCTTCACGCCGGACAGGACGTCATAGGTGCCCTGGGCGCGCCTGAGGATGTTGTCGGCCGCCGCGCCGCCCTCGATCAGGCACACGGTGCCGCCATTGGGCTCGGCCTTCTTGAGGTAGTTGGCGAGATCGACGCCCATCTGGTAGTTGTCGGTGCCCAGATAGGTCTTGCGCAGCGCCTTGTCAGCCGACGCCAGGTCGGCATCGACCGTCATGATCGGGATCTTGTGCGGGGTGTTCTTTAGGACGTTGGCGATCAGGTGCGCGTCGGACGGTGAAATCGCGATGGCCGCCGTGGTCGGCTTGGCCAGCATATCCTGGAGGATCTGGGCTTCGCCGGCTTCATCGGCGGTCGAAGCCGGGCCGGTGTAGAAGCAGGAATACTGCGAATTGGGGTTTTCCTTGTTCCACTTCTCGCAGCCCTGGTGCATCGACTCGAAATAGGGGTTGTCGAGCCCCTTGACGATGATCACCAATTGCTGCTTGGCAGCGGCGGAGGCAGGTCCGCTGAACAGGGCCAGACTGGCTGCCGCGAGCAACGAGACGATCAGTTTGTTCATTGTATTCTCCCTTTGAACGACAAGCGCGCACTCATCATGGGCTTGCCTGTTGATGCCGGCTCGACAATCGAAGCGGGACGAGCGCAACAGCGCTTCGCGCGCCACTTCGGGTCGACGGTTCGAAAGGCTCGGATCAGGAGCGCGGTCCGGCCGCGAGCCATCCGGAACGTTTCCAGATCCGTGAGACACCTTCACTCAAACAGTATGAGCGCACGAATACTTATTGTTGTTACCGGAGCCAAGCACGATTCTCCATAATTACCACTACGGAAAAGCCCATGGATACCGTGGTTTTTTATTCGTACTTTTTCTTGCGCTCATTATTTCGAGCAGATGGTTGATATCCGGCCATTATGGCTGGATTGCGATAGAGCTGTACTGAGTCATAACCGAAATATAATTAATTGTAAGAAAAGGAAATGTCGCAGCCTTAATATCGCCAAGAATTCACGAAAGTTCTATAAGAATAGCCTAATTCCAGGGAGGAGGCATCTGAGACGGCCGGAGGGCCGCCGTCGGGCAAGGTGCCACCAAAAAGGTGCCAGCCGGGAGCGAATTTGTCAGATGCCTCTTCTCGAGCTCGTCAACATCTCGAAATCCTTCGGAGCCATCCAGGCCGTCAACGACGTGTCGCTGTCGCTCGAACCCGGCGAGATCGTCGGCCTGATGGGCGACAACGGCGCCGGCAAGTCCACGCTGGTCAAGATCATCGCCGGCAACTACCCGCCGACGCACGGCGTGGTCCGCATGGACGGCCAGGACCTTGTCCTGCACAAGCCGGTCGACGCGCGCGCCCACGGCATCGAGGTCGTCTATCAGGACCTGGCGCTGTGCAACAATCTGAGCGCTGCCGCCAATGTCTTTCTCAGTCGAGAACTGTACATGCGGCTTGGCCCGGTGCGCGTTCTCGACAATCGCTCCATGATCCGCCGCGCCGGCGAGATCTTCGCCGTTCTCAAGTCCGAAACGCGGCCGCGGGACCTGGTGGAGCTGATGTCGGGCGGCCAGCGTCAGGCGGTCGCCATTGCCCGTACCATGCTGTCGGACGCCAAGATCGTCCTGATGGACGAGCCGACCGCCGCGATTTCCATGCGTCAGGTGGCCGAGGTTCTCAATCTCATGCGCCGTCTGCGCGACCACGGCATCGCGGTGATTCTGATCTCGCACCGCATGCCCGACATCTTCCAGACGGCGGACAGGATCATCGTCATGCGTCGCGGCCGCAAGGTCGCCGACAAGCGGGTGGACGAAAGTTCGCCCGAAGAGGTCACGGCTCTCATCACCGGAGCCATCGAAACGGCTTGAGAGGTTTCTGGCGCGAGCCCCGTCCCGGGGAACGGAAAGGTTCTGACATGTCCAATGAGCTCGAGGACTCCATCAATCGCCGGCAGCACAATGCGCTGACCTGGATGCTCTCGCGCCAGACCGTCTGGGTCCTCGGCGCGGTTCTCGCCGCGAGCCTGTTCATGTCGCTGGCGACCGACACCTTCTTCTCCCAGCAGAATCTGTACAACATCACCCGCAACTTCACCTTCGTGGCCATCATCGCGCTCGGCCAGACGCTGGTGATCATCACCGGCGGCATCGACCTCAGCGTCGGCTCGGTCCTCGCCCTGACCAGCATGGTGCTCGGCGTGGTGATGCATTCGGGCTACAACATCTACGAGGGCATCTTCGCGGCGCTGTTCGTTGCCGCGGCGATCGGCCTGTTCGAAGGCCTGCTCATCGCCTATCTCGGCATGCCGCCCTTCGTGGTGACGCTCGGCATGCTGTCCATCGCCCGCAGCCTGGCCATGGTGATCTCGAACAACACCGTCGTCTTCCAGTTCGGTCCGGATCAGGCCAGCCTGCTGGCGCTCGGCGGCGGTTCGACGTTCGGCGTGTCCAACCCGGTCATCTACACGCTCTTTTTGGCGCTGCTCGCCGGCTTCGTCCTGCGATGGACCGGCTTCGGCCGACACGTTTTCGCCATCGGCGGCAACGAAGCAGCGGCACTGCTGACCGGTGTCCGCGTCCGCCAGGTCAAGGTCGTGGTCTACATGATCTCGGCGCTTTCGGCCGGCGTCGCCGGCATCATCGAGACCGGGTGGCTGGGCGCGGTGACCACCAATATCGGCACCGGCATGGAACTGCAGGTGATCGCCGCGGCGGTGATCGGCGGCGCCAACCTCATGGGTGGCGTCGGCACGGCTCTGGGTGCGCTGGTCGGCGCGGCCCTGGAAGAGATCATCCGCAACAGTCTCGGCCTTCTCGGGATCAACTCCTACTGGCAGGGCACCTTCATCGGCACGGTGATCCTCCTGGCGATCCTGTTCGACCGCATCCGCGTCTATCGCATGAGCCGATAGTGCAGGTGGGGGCGAACGGGGACATGCCCGAAAAAAGGCGATTTGCCGCCGAGGGCCGGGGTGTGCCGCATCCGCGAGGCGTTCGCCTGCCGGCAAGGACGCCGGTCGTCCGGCCCTGGACTTCAGTGCGGGTGGGTGACGTCGCGCGTCCGCCTGAGCGCGATGATGGTCTGTTCGTAGCTGAGGCGGGCAATCCCGAGGAACAGGCAGTCGACCAGCGCCAGCTGGGCGATGCGGGACACCATGGCGCCGGCTCTGAGACTGCTTTCACGCGCATGCGTGACAAGCTGCGCGTCGGCCACGTGCGTCAGCGGGGAACCGGGCGAGCCCGTCACCGCCACGGTGAAGGCGCCGTTGTCGCGGGCAAGTTCGAGATAGTGCAGCGTGTCGCCGGTGGTGCCGGAATGGGAAAATCCGACGGCGACGGTTTTCGCCGGCGACAACAGCGCCGCCGACCAGGCTTCGTGCGCGTCCGAGAGCAGAAAGACATTGCGGCCGATACGGATCAGCTTGTGATACAGGTCCTGGGCGACGAACTGACTGGCGCCGATGCCGAACAGCAGAATGCGCTCGGCGGCGTCGAGCCTTTGCACGATGCGCTCGAGAGCGGCAAGATCGATGCTCGAAACGGTCTCGTCTATGGCGCGCATTTCGAGCGAGGCGATCTTGGCCGTCATCTCCTGCAACGTGTCGGAGCGGGCGATCTCCGCCCCCAGGGTCATGGCGGCGCCGTACTGGGCTTCCTGCCGGCCCAGTTCGGTGGCCAGAGACATCCTGAGCTGGGCATAGCCCGAAAGGCCGAGCGCCCGGCAGAAGCGCACGACCGAGGCGACCGAGGTCCGACACTCGGCCGCCAGTTCCGATATCGACATGTCGAGCACGGTGGCGGGGTTTTCGCGGATGGTATCGGCGATGCGCCGCAGCGACGGGCTCAGCCGGTCTGCCGACGATTCAATGGTCGACTGAATGCCCAAGCCTGTCCCCTCCCGGGTGCCTTGCCGCGCGGCGGACGCTCCTGATCGCGTCGGAACGGACATCCGGCGCAATCGGACATGAGCATAGCGATATGAAACAAATATTCAAAGATGTCATCGGCGATGAAAATAATTGACAACGCTTTGACAGAGCCCCTAGGTTCCCGATAAACGACATCCTGGGAAGATCCCGCCTTCGGGCAAGAGGATTTGCAGGTGCGATTTTGCGCAAGCTGCGATGCCGGTTTCCGGCTCGATGGCGAGCGCCAGCAAGGAGCCATGCTGGTGAACGCATTTGCCCATGACCGGCGCGCCCTGATTTCCGAACTCTCCGGGCTCGTGTCCGAGGAGCGCAATCCCGGCACGATGGACATAGACCTCATGTCCACCGCGGAGATCCTGAAAACGATCAACCGCGAGGACCGCACCGTTCCCGAGACGGTCGCCAAGGTGATCCCTGAGATCGCCCGCGCTGTCGATGCCGTGGTGGCCGCCTTCGAAAAGGGCGGACGGCTCGTCTATGTCGGGGCGGGCACCAGCGGACGGCTTGGCGTGCTCGACGCGTCGGAATGCCCGCCGACCTTCGGCGTTTCCGCCGATATGGTGATCGGCCTGATCGCCGGCGGTCCGGATGCGCTCAGGAACGCATCCGAAGGCGCGGAAGACAGCCGGCAAGGCGGCGCGGACGATCTCGCCGCCATCGGCTTTTCGGCAAGGGACGTCGTCGTCGGCATCGCCGTCTCCGGCCGCACCCCCTATGTCATCGGCGCGCTCGAACACGCCAGATCGCTGGGCGCGGTCACGATCGCCCTTTCCTGCAACCCCGCTTCGACCATCGCCCGGATGGTCGATATCGCCATTTCGCCGGTCGTCGGTCCCGAGGTCCTGGCCGGATCGACCCGGCTCAAGTCCGGGACGGCGCAGAAGCTCGTGCTCAACATGCTGACCACGGCCAGCATGATCCGTATCGGCAAGTCCTACCAGAATCTGATGGTCGATCTGGTCGCCAGCAACGACAAGCTGCTGGCGCGAGCGGTCCGCATCGTCATGCAGGCGACCGATTGCACCACCGATGAAGCCGAGATGGCGCTGGAGCGCACCGGCAACGACGTCAAGCTTGCCATCCTGATCACCCTGACGGGCAAGAACGTCGAGGAGGCACGCGCCGCACTTGCCGCTTCCGGCGGTTTTTTGCGCCGTGCCATCGAGGAGAAGGCGATATGAATGCCGTCTCCACACAGTTTTCAGCAATCGGCTCGCGACAGGAGCGCCATGGCATTCCGCTCGCGATCCGGGTCTGCCGTTTCATGCTCGACACGGCAGCCACACAACACCAACGGGGAAGAAACTGATGCACTGGACCACTTCCAAAACGATACTGGCCGGTCTCGTCGTAGCGACCGCGCTCACCACCGCCGCCTTCGCTCTTCCGGCTCAGGCGACCGAACTGCGCATGGCCTGGTCGCAGGATGCCACCGGCCTCGATCCGCACAAGCAGACGGCCTTCTCGTCGATCCGGCTGCTCGAACTGATCTACGAGCCGCTGGTACGCCTGGACGCCGATCTCAAGATCGTGCCGGCCATCGCCGAGAGCTGGACCTTCTCGCCCGACGCCAAGACCCTGACCTTCAAGCTCGATCCCAAGGCCAAATTCTCCACCGGCGATCAGGTGACCTCGGCGGACGTCAAGGCCTCGTTCGAGCGCATCCTCGACCAGCAGACGGGCGCGGCGGCCCGCTCGAACTTCCTGGCGATCTCGAGCATCGACACGCCCGATGCAGAAACGGTGATCTTCAACCTGTCCGAGCCGGACGCGCCCATTCTTTCGGCCATGACGACCACCAACGCCGCCGTCGTTCCCGAAAGCGCCATCAAGGACGGGACCATCGGCACCAAGCCCATCGGCTCGGGACCGTTCGAACTGACTGACTGGCAGCCCAATTCCAAGGACGTGCTCTCCGAAAATCCCCACTGGGCCGGCGGCAAGACCGGCGTCGATGGCATCACCATCTCGGTGATCCCGGATGAGACGGCGATTCTGGCCTCGCTCCGGGCCAAGCAGACCGAATTCGCCCTTCTCAACAACCCGCTGGTGGCCACTCTGGTTCCCAAGGAACCCGACCTGCAGCTGAACAGCGTCGGCGGCCTGAGCTACAACGTGTTGCAGCTCAATCCCTCGCGCAAGCCGATGGACAATCTCAAGGTGCGCCAGGCCATGTCCTGCGCCGTCGATCGCCAGGCGGTGCTCGATACCGCCTCGCTCGGCCAGGGGCAGGTGACCGGGCCCTTGACCCAGCCCTTCTACCGGGCGCCGCTCGACACCCTGTTCTGCTACAAGCAGGATGTGGCCAAGGCCAAGGAACTGATGAAGGAAGCCGGATATCCCAACGGTTTCAGCGCCACGGTGATCGCCGCCACCGGGGAACCGCCGGTCGCCTCGGCCGAGGCCCAGGTGCTGCAAAGCCAGCTCGCCGCCATCGGCGTCAAGCTCGACATCAAGCTGATGGAATTGAACGTCTACGTCGATGCCTGGCTCAAGGCCGATTTCGACATGGCCGTCGCCCTCAATGGCGGCCGGCCCGATCCCTACACCATGTATCACCGCTACTTCTCCAAGGACGGCAACCTGCTCAAGGTCTCGAACTTCACCGATGACGAGCTGAACAGCCTGCTCAAGCAGGGTCGCATCGAGACCGATCCGGAAAAGCGCAAGGCGATCTTCCAGAAGTTCGAGCATCACCTTGTCGAGATGTCGCCCTGGATCTGGCTGAGCACGCCCGACCTCTACACCGCCCAGCTCAAGACGGTGCACGGCTTCGTCTCCAACCCGACCGGATCGCTGTTCGCGCTTTCCAAGGTCACGGTGGGCAACTGATCTGATCCCGGCATGGGGGCGGGCGCCCCGCCCCCATGCTTTTTTGAGCGGTGTGCGAAAAGGCGGATGCCGGTTTTTCGCGGAAAACACTGCGATCACAAAGAGATAGAGCACGCGGTCTGATGCAATCAGAACGTAACGTGCTTTGGCGCAGAGGTTCGTTCAGATGCGGTACGTGATCCAGCGGCTCCTGACCTTTCCGCTGATCCTGTTCGGCGTGGCGGTTCTGGTCTTCTTCTCCATCCGCCTCATTCCGGGAAACGCGATCACCGCCATGCTGGGGACCTCGGCGGGGCTGCTGACCCCTGTCCAGCGCGAGGCCCTGACCCATTATTTCGGCCTCGACCAGCCCGCCTACATCCAGTTCGTCAATTGGTTCGGCGGACTGTTGCACGGCGACATGGGCATCTCGGTGATCTATGGCAAGTCGGTGCTGCCGGTGATCCTCGAGCACTTCCCGCTGACCCTTGAACTGGCGCTTCTGTCCATGGTCATCGCCCTTTTGAGCGGAATCCCGCTGGGCGTTCTGGCAGCGACCCGCAACGAGCGCGCCAGCGACCTTTTCATCCGCATCCTGGCCATGCTCGGCCAATCGACCCCCAATTTCGTGCTCGGCCTGCTGATCATCTATTTCCTGTCGGTCTATTTCGGCATGGTGCCGGCTATGGGCACCTTCACCCCGCTTCTGGTCGACCCGATCGCCAATCTGGGGCAGATGCTCTTTCCCGCCATCACCCTGGGTTTCGCCTTCGCCGCCTCGGTGACCCGGATCGCGCGCTCGGCCATGCTCGACGTTCTGAGCGATGACTACATCCGCACCGCCCGCTCCAAGGGAGCCTCCAGCCTGAGCGTGATCTGGCTGCACGCCCTGCCCAACGCCCTGATCCCGGTCGTCACCCTTTCCGGCGTCGAATTCGGCTATCTGCTCGGGGGAGCGGTAATCGTGGAACAGGTCTTCGCCCTGCCGGGGCTGGGGCGGCTGGTCCTGGACGCCATCACCCAGCGCGACTACGCCCTGGTTCAGGGGAGCATCCTGTTCATCGCCTTCAACTTCCTGCTGGTCAACCTGATCGTCGATCTGGCCTATGTGATGCTCGATCCGCGCATTCGCCTGGGGGGCCGCTGATGCGTATCCTCGCCGCTCTTTTCAGGCATCCCTCCGGCCGGATCGGGGCCACCATCATTCTCGTCTATCTGGTGCTGGCGCTTCTGGGCACAATGGGGATCACCCCGCACGATCCGCTCACGCCCCACGTGCTCCAGCGGCTCTCGCCGCCGGACCTCAGCTTCTGGATGGGCACCGACCTTCTCGGTCGCGACACCACGAGCCGGCTGATGCTGGGCATCGCACAAAGCTTCGTGGTGTCCTTCGCCTCGGTGGCCCTGGCAACGCTGGCGGGCACGCTGATCGGGCTGTTCGCCGCCTGGTGGGGCGGGGTGTGGGACGGCATCTTCATGCGGGTCATGGACGTGTTGCTGGCCTTTCCCGCCATTCTGCTGGCGTTGTTGATCATCGCCATCGTCGGGCCGGGCCCCCTGACCAGCATTGCCGCCATCGGCATCGTCTACACCCCGATCTTCGCCCGCGTGGTGCGTGGTCCCGCCCTGTCGCTGAAGCGGCGCGAATTCGTCGACGCGGCCCGCACCTTCGGCAGCTCGCAATCCTTTGTGCTGACCCGGCATCTGTTGCTCAACCTGGTGGCGCCACTGACCGTACAGGTCACCCTGGCGCTGGCCTGGGCGCTTCTGACCGAGGCGGGGCTGAGCTTCCTGGGGCTGGGCACGCAGCCGCCGGCGCCCTCGCTGGGGCTGATGCTGTCCAATTCCAAGAACCTGATGCAGATGGCGCCCTGGCTGATGTTCTTTCCGGGTCTGGCCATCATGTTCGGCGTGCTCGGCTTCAACCTGACAGGCGATGCGTTGCGGGACATTCTCGATCCGCGCACGCAAAGGAGGACGGCATGAACGCGCCGCTCCTCACCGTCCGCGATCTGAGGGTCGGGTTCGGCAACGATCCGGTCGCCAACGAGGTCGTCAGGGGCGTCGGCTTCGACCTCACCGCCGGCGAAACCATCGGCATTGTCGGCGAAAGCGGTTCGGGAAAGTCGGTGACGGCGCTTTCGATCAATCGTCTCGTCGATTTCGGCGGCGGCCGCATCACCGGCGGTTCGATCACGTTGCAGCGTGCCGACGGCAGCCTGTTCGATGTCACCGGGGCGGACGAGAATACCGTGCGCCATATCCGCGGCCGCGACGTCGGCATGATCTTTCAGGAGCCGATGACCTCGCTCAACCCGGTCCATACGATCGGCTGGCAGATCGAGGAGGCGTTCCGTCTCAGTCGTGGCATAGCCGGGGCGGAGGCGCGGCGCGAAACCCTCGATGTCCTGGCGCGCGTGCGCATCCCCGACGCCCGGTCGCGCCTTGGCTATTACCCGCATCAGCTTTCCGGCGGCATGCGCCAGCGCGTCATGATCGCCATGGCGCTGGCCGCGAGCCCGCGCCTTCTGATCGCCGACGAGCCGACCACCGCCCTCGACGTCACCGTCCAGGCCCAGATCATGGCGCTTCTGGCCGAGCTCAGGGACGAGACCCACATGGCGATGATCTTCATCACCCATGACATCGGCCTGGTTGCCGGCATCGCCGATCGCATCCTGGTCATGCAGGACGGCGTTGCGGTGGAACAGGACAAGGTCGAGAACGTGCTCGACCATCCGCAGCACCCCTACACCAGGCATCTGTTGCAGGCGGTGCCGCATTTCACCTCGGGCCGCACCGCCCGCAAGGACACCAAACGCCACGGCGAGGCGGCCGCCAACGCCGATCCCATCGTATCGGTCGCCGATCTGGTGGTGCGCTTTCCGGTCGGCAGGAGCTTTTTCCGCCCCAGAGGAGCGGTCCATGCCGTCGACGGCGTCGGGTTCGATCTGTTGCCCGGCGAAACCCTGGCCATTGTCGGCGAAAGCGGCTGCGGCAAGTCGACGACGGCGCGGGCGCTGATCGGCCTTGATGCGCCGTTGCGCGGCGACATCGCGACGGCGGCGGGCAGAAGCCGCCGGCCGGTGCAGATGGTGTTCCAGGATCCCTTCGCCTCGCTCAATCCGCGCCTCAATGTCGAAAGCCTTCTGGCCGAGCCGGCGATCGCCAATGGTCAGCGCAAGAATCGCCAGCTGGTCGAACGCATGCGTTTCCTTTTGACCAGCGTCGGCCTGCCGGCCGATTCCCTTTCCCGATATGCCCATCAGTTTTCCGGCGGCCAGCGCCAGCGCCTCTGCATCGCCCGCGCCCTGATGCTCAATCCCGATGTCGTGGTGCTCGACGAGGCCGTTTCGGCGCTCGACGTATCGGTGCAGGCGCAGGTGCTCGACCTGTTGATCGAACTGCAGAAGGAATTCGGCCTCGCCTATCTCTTCATCTCGCACGACATGGCGGTGGTGGAACGCATCGCCCATCGCGTCGCCGTCATGTATGCCGGCCAGATCGTCGAGATCGGCGATGCCGCCTCGGTCCTTGCCGATCCACGGCATCCCTACACCAAAAGGCTGATCTCGGCAGTGCCGGCCATCGAACGGCGCCATCAGCATTTTGCCGTGGACAACTCCCAGGTGCCCTCGCTGGTCCGGCCCGCCGGCTACGAGCCGGCGCCGGCCGAATGGCGTGAGATCGGTCCGGATCATCGGGTGCGCGTCGAGGCGAAGGCATGAGCGCCATCGAGACACGGCTCGAACGCGGATTTGCGCCGCTCGCCGAGGCCGTGGCTGCCGGACGCATTCCCGGCGGCGTGCTCGGCATCGTCGATGCGGCCGGCAACCGTGCCGTCAAGGCCGTTGGCTCGGCGCGGACGGTGCCGAAATCGCGTCCGATGACAAAGGACACCTGGTTCGATCTCGCCTCGCTGACCAAGGTCCTGTTCACCACCGAGCGCATCCTGGCATTGGCCGAGGCCGGCACCATCGATCTCGACGCGCCGCTTATCAGCGTCCTGCCCGATTTCCGCCAATACGACGTCGAAGCCTGGGAGCGGCAGATCACCTTCCGCCAGTGCCTCGGACACCTGACGCCGCTGCCGGCGGTCTTTCCGATCTATACCTATGGCCGCGACCCCGATCTGCTGCGCACCTTCGTGCTCCAGCACGAGTGGCGGTCGGGGTCGCCTGTCTATTCGGACATCAATTTCATCCTGCTCGGACTGGCGCTCGAGCGCCTGACCGGCCGGTGGATCCGCGAGCAGGATCCGGGGTCCGGCTTTGCCTGGTCCGCCGATCCCGCCCATGCCGCCGCGACCGAGGACGACACCTGGCGCCATCGCGTCCTTTGCGGCGAGGTGCATGACGACAATTGCTCGGCATTGCAGGGCGCGGGGCATGCGGGGCTTTTCGGCACGACCGCCGCCATTCTCGATTTCGCACGGGAAAAGCTTGTCGGCACGGGACCGGACGCGCCGATCCGTACCCCGCTTTCCGAACAACGCACCCATGGCTGGGAACGGCGCCATCGAGGCTGGTCAGGCGGCGATGCCTGCTCGTGGCAAACCATCGGCCACACCGGTTTCACCGGTACGGGTCTGTGGATCGATTTCGGCCGCGGCCATGCCTGGACGCTCCTGACCAACCGCATCCACCCCACCCGTCATTTCCCGAGCGGCATCGTCGAACTGCGCCGCGCCGTCGGCGATCTGGTCGGTTCCAGGCAAGGAGATTGACATGCAGCCGATCTGGGCCGTGGGGCTGATGACCGGAACCGTACTCGACGGCAATATCGACGTCGCGCTGCTCAAAACCGACGGCGAGACGATCCAAGGATTTGGTGACTACTCACTCACCCCCTACGGGCGCGACATCAGGCTCCAGCTCGAACAGGCCCTGGCCGAGGCGCTGAAATGGAACTTCAGCGGACCCGATCCGGCGATCTTCGCCGCCGCCGAGGCGGCGCTGACCCGGGCCCAGTCTGCCGCGGTGCGGGCGCTGGTGCTGTCGGCGGGGCTGAAGCTTGGCGAGATCGGCATTGTCGGCTTTCACGGCCAGACGGTGCTGCACCGCGCCCCGCAGCCGGGCCGGATCGGCGATACCCGCCAGCTCGGCGACGGTCGGCTGATGCACCAGCTGCTCGGCGTGCCGGTCGCCTACGACTTTCGTTCCGCCGATGTCCGGGCCGGCGGCCAGGGGGCGCCGCTTGCCGCGCTCTATCATCGGGCGCTTCTCAAAATGATCGGCGCCAGCAACGGCAGCACGGCGGTGCTCAATCTCGGCGGCGTCGGCAATCTCACCTGGTGGGACGGCGGCGAGCGGCTGGTCGCCTTCGACACCGGTCCGGCCAATGCCCCGCTCAACGATTTCGTCAAGGCCCACAATCTCGGCGATATGGATCGCGACGGTGCGCTGGCACTCACCGGCACGGTCGACGAGGCGCGTCTCGAAAAACTGCTCGAACATCCCTATCTGACGGCGCCCTATCCCAAATCGCTCGACCGCTACGACTTCACGGCCGGGATGGCCGAGGGCCTGTCGCCCGCCGATGGCGCTGCAACCCTCGCCGCCTTCACGGCGAGCGCCGTCGGCAAGGCGCTCGACCTCCTGCCGGCGCGGCCGGAAAGACTGATCGTTTGCGGCGGCGGCCGGCACAACCCGGCCATCATGCAGATGCTGAAGACGCGGGCCGGCGTCTTGGCCGAACCGGCCGAAGCCGTCGGCTGGCGCGGCGATGCCATCGAGGCGGAATGCTTCGCCTTCCTCGCCGTACGCGTTCGGCGCGGCCTGCCGATCAGCTTCCCGACGACGACCGGGGCGCCGGAACCGATGACCGGCGGCGTGCTGGCGACCTAGAGCATTTTCCGTTCTGATGGAATCAGAACAAAAGCTCCAGGTTATTGAGTG
>CAZKTH010000034.1:0-16977 GCA_964555575.1 uncultured Devosiaceae bacterium
TCGGATCGGAGACCGGGCCGGGCACCTCGCGGGCCATGGACTGGTTGAGGTGATGGCGGGCCAGGAAGAAGAAGGCCTCGACCGCCTTTTCCGGCGTCTCGAAATTGGGAATGCCGGACTTGAACAGATAGTTGCGCGCTTCGGCCACGGTGGTATCGCCCATCCAGCAGGCCAGAACCGGCTTGCGGTTGTTCTTGGGCACCGCCTTGTGAATCGCCTTGGCGATGCCGAGCGAGTCGGTCATGGCCTGCGGCGTCAGCATGACCAGCACACCGTCGTAGTTGGGATCGGCCACGGCCTGGGTCACCGCGGCCGCATAGGCGTCCGGGCCGGCATCGCCGAGCACGTCGATCGGATTGGCATGCGACCAGAAGGGCGGCAGGATCTTGTTGAGTTCCTCGACGGTCTTTTCCGACGGGGCGGGCAGATCGATGTGCAGGTCCTCGACGCGGTCGGCGGCGAGAACGCCGGCGCCACCGCCATTGGTGATGATGGCCAGGCGCTTGCCGGAGGCGCGCGTGCCGGTCGCCAGGATCTCGGCGGCCGCAAACAGCTTGCCGAAGGTCTCGACGCGCACGGCGCCGGCCCGTTCGAGCGCGGCGTTGAACACGCCGTCCGAGCCGATCAGGGCGCCGGTATGGGTGCTGGCCGCCTTGGAGCCGGCGGTATGGCGGCCGGATTTCAGGACGATCACCGGCTTGGCGCGGGCCGCCATCTTCAGGGCGGAAATGAAGCTGCGGGCGTTGCGGATGCCCTCGACATACAAAAGGATCGCCTTGGTCTCGGGGTCGTTGGCCAGGATGTCGAGCACTTCGCCGAAATCGACATCGGTCGAGTTGCCGAGCGAGAACATGGCCGAGAAGCCGAGGTGATGCGGTGCGGCCCAGTCGGCGATGGCCGAGCACAGCGCTCCGGACTGGGAAACGATGCCAAGGCTGCCCGAAGGCGGTTCCGTTCCGAGGAACGTGCCGTTCATCTTGTTGGGCGCGCGCGACAAACCGACACAGTTCGGGCCGATGAAGCGGATGCTGTGCTGCCTGGCCGCCGCGACCAGATCGGCTTCGAGCTTGACGCCTTCGCCGCCGATTTCGCGGAAGCCGGCCGAAAGGATCACGGCGTTCCGGATACCCTTCTTGCCGCATTCGCGGATGATGCCGGGAACGAATTTGGCCGGGGTGGCGATCAAGGCAAGGTCGACGGCCTCCGGCACCGAACCGATATCCGGATAGCAGGACTTGCCCATGACCTCCTTGTATTTGGGATTGATGCCAACGAGGTTGCCTTCAAATCCGCCTTTGATCAGGTTCGAGAAGACCACCGAACCAACAGAGGAGTTGCGTTCGCTGGCTCCGAATACGGCGATGGAACGGGCGTGAAGGAAAGCGTCGAATGTTTTGGCTGGCATGGTTAATCACCGGAGGGGGGAGGAAGGCTTCTGTTTGACCCGCCCTTGCGACAGATACATTGACCTGTCTCAAAAACAGACCGGAAAGGGCACGGGGTTGCATCTGCGACGGCTTGTCGCCCTAAATCGTGAACATTGTATGATCGGGCGCGACCATACCCCCCTTGACCCTGAGGTCAATCCTGCCTAACTGTTTGGCCCGGAAAAACCGGATGGAATCCATGCGGACACATGAAATCGTACTTAGCTGGCGCGTCGGCAGCGTGGGGTGACCCCCCGCGACAGACGGCGCGCGCATCAGGCTCCCTCGGGAGCCTTTTTTATTGCCCGGGTTCCGGGTGCGGCAAAAAAGGTCGATTTGGCCTTGAGACAGTCAGAATAAGGAGATGGCAATGGCCGAGCGAATGACCGGGGCGGAAATGGTGATCCGGGCACTGCAGGATCAGGGGGTCGAACATGTTTTCGGCTATCCCGGCGGGGCGGTGCTGCCCATCTATGACGCGTTGTTCCAGCAGGACCAGATCGAGCACATTCTGGTGCGGCACGAACAGGGCGCGACTCATATGGCCGAGGGCTATGCCCGCTCGACCGGCAAGGTCGGCGTGGTCCTGGTGACCTCGGGACCGGGCGCGACCAACGCCGTGACCGGCATTACCGACGCGTTGCTCGATTCCATTCCCATGGTGGTGATGTCCGGGCAGGTTCCAACCGCCCTGATCGGCTCGGATGCCTTCCAGGAATGCGACACGGTCGGCATCACCCGCAGCTGCACCAAGCACAATTATCTGGTCAAGAACGTCAACGATCTGTCGCGCGTGCTGCACGAGGCCTTCCATATCGCCGCAATCGGCCGGCCGGGACCGGTGGTCGTCGACATCCCCAAGGACGTCCAGTTCGCCGTCGGCGACTATACCGGTCCGGAGCGCCTGGGCATCCACCAGAGCTATCATCCGCAGACCGAGGGCGATGTTGCCGCCATCGAGGCGGCGGTCGATCTGATGCTGCGGGCCGAAAGGCCGGTCTTCTATACCGGCGGCGGCGTCATCAATGCCGGCCCCGAGGCAAGCAAGAAATTGCGGGAACTTGTCGAGCTGACCGGTTTTCCGGTCACCTCGACCCTCATGGGTCTGGGAGCCTATCCGGCCAGCGGCAAGAACTGGCTCGGCATGCTGGGAATGCACGGCACCTACGAAGCGAACATGGCGATGCACGATTGCGATCTGATGATCAATATCGGCGCCCGCTTCGATGACCGCATCACCGGTCGGCTTGACGCCTTCTCGCCGGATTCGACCAAGATCCATGTCGATATCGACCCGTCCTCGATCAACAAGAACGTCATTGTCGACCTGCCGATCATCGGCGACAGCGACCATGTGCTTGAGCAGATGATCCTGATCTGGCGGACCCGGACCAATACCAGCCGCCAGGAGGCCATCGCGCCGTGGTGGCAGAAGATCGACAAATGGCGGGCGGTGAATTCGCTCCGCTACTCCCCGTCGGAAACGGCGATCAAGCCACAATATGCCATCGAACGGCTCTACAAGGCGGTGAAGGACCGCGACATCTACATCACCACCGAGGTCGGCCAGCACCAGATGTGGGCGGCCCAGTATTTCCATTTCGAGGCGCCGAACCGCCTGATGACCTCGGGCGGCCTCGGGACGATGGGCTATGGCCTGCCGGCCTCGGTCGGCGTGCAGGTGGCGCATCCGGAGGCGCTGGTCGTCGACATCGCCGGCGAAGGCAGCGTCCAGATGACCATCCAGGAATTCGCGACCGCGGTGCAGTACCGGTTGCCGATCAAGGTGTTCATCCTCAACAACCAGTATCTCGGCATGGTCCGCCAGTGGCAGGAATTGATGCACGGCTCGCGCTATTCGCAGTCCTACATGGACAGCCTGCCCGATTTCGTGAAGCTGGCCGAAGCCTTCGGCGGCAAGGGCATGCGCTGCGAGAACCCGGCCGAACTCGACGATGCCATCAAGGAGATGCTCGACTATGACGGGCCGGTCATCTTCGACTGCCGCGTCACCAGGGAGGAGAACTGCTTCCCGATGATCCCCTCGGGCAAGGCGCACAACGAGATGATCCTGCCCGACACCGTCGATGTCGGCAACATCATAGACGACAAGGGCAAGGCTCTGGTCTAGGCGCCTGGCAAGGAGACACTGAAATGAACGCAAATCTTCAGCCGAGCGGATCGGCCTATTTCATCCCGGACGTCACCCAGTCGCCGGAGCGGCACACTTTGTCGGTGCTCGTCGACAACGAGCCGGGCATTCTGGCCCGCATTGCCGGACTGTTCTCGGCCCGCGGCTTCAACATCGACAGCCTTACGGTCTCGGAAACCGAGCACGAGAAGGGTCTGAGCCGGTTGACCATCGTGACCACCGCCACCCCCAAGACCCTCGAACAGATCAAGATGCAGCTCGGACGGCTGGTGCCGGTCCACAAGGTGCATGACCTGACCGAGGAAGGCGATTCCATCGAACGGGAACTGGCACTGGTCAAGGTCGCCGGCACCGGCGAGCACCGGGTCGAGACCCTGAGGATCGCCGACGCCTTCCGGGCCCAGGTGGTGGATGCCTGCACGGACAGCTTCGTTTTCGAGATCACCGGCAAATCGACCAAGGTCGAGCAGTTCATCGCCCTGATGGTGCCGCTCGGGCTGGTCGAGGTGGTCCGGACCGGCATGGCCGCCATCTCGCGCGGCAAGGAAAAGATGTAGAACGGCCGATTTGCTGTTGAGCGGGCCGGAAAGGGAGGCTATACCCCCGCCGGCCCGAGACAATAGAGTGACGCCTCATTCATGGTTTCGACAGATGCGGTTGCGGCGACCGAGGCCTCGGAGGCTTCCAGCCGCAGTTCCGAGGGCTTGACCGTTCTCATGCTGGGCGCGCTGGGTGTCGTTTTCGGCGATATCGGCACCAGCCCGATCTATGCCCTGCGCGAAGCCTTCAGCGCGGTCGGCGCGGCAGTGCCCGATATCGAGGAAGTGCTCGGACTGCTGTCGTTGATCTTCTGGTCCCTGACGCTTGTCGTTTCGATCAAATATGTTGGTCTGGTCACAAGAGCCGACAATCACGGCGAAGGCGGTACGCTGTCGCTGATGGCGCTGGCGCGCTCGTCCTTCATCCACCGGCCGAGATGGATCCTGTGGCTCGGCATCGTCAGCGCGGCACTTTTCCTGGGCGACGCCATGATCACGCCGGCGATCTCGGTGCTGTCGGCGGTCGAGGGGCTGGAAGTCATCGAACCCGAGCTCAATCACTGGGTGCTGCCGATCACCATCCTCATTCTGGTGACGCTGTTTTCGGTGCAGCGCTTCGGCACGGCGCGGGTCTCGATGGTGTTCGGACCGATCACCGGGCTGTGGTTCCTCAGTCTTGGCGCCATCGGCCTTTGGCAGGTCATCAACGGACCGCAGGTCCTGCTCGCACTCAATCCGATGCTGGGAGTGACCTATCTTGTCAGGCATCAGCTGGTGGCGGCGGCGGTCATGGGGGCAGTGTTTCTGGCGGTGACAGGTGGCGAGGCGCTTTATGCCGATCTCGGCCATTTCGGCCGCAAGCCGATCGTTCTGGCCTGGCTGGTAATGGTCTTTCCCTGTCTGCTGCTCAACTATTTCGGCCAGGGCGCCTATGTGCTCAGCCATCCGTTCGGTCAGGGCAACCCGTTCTTTTATTCCCAGCCGGAGTGGTCGCGTCTGCCGATGCTCGCCCTTGCCACCGCCGCGACGGTGATCGCCAGCCAGGCGGTGATCACCGGTGCCTTCTCGTTGGTCCGGCAGGCGGTCAACCTCAATATCCTGCCGCGCATGCAGGTGCGCCATACCTCGGAAATGCTGGCCGGGCAGATCTACATGCCGCAGGTGAACGGCATCCTGCTGATCGCCGTTCTGCTGCTCGTCATCGGTTTCGGCAGTTCGAACGCCCTGGCCTCGACCTATGGTCTGGCGGTGTCGGGCGTCATGCTGATCACTCTGTTCCTGCTGTCCATCGTGGTCTGGCGACGCTGGCGCTGGCCGCTGGTTCTGGCACTGTTGGTGATGCTGCCCCTGCTGATGCTCGATCTGTGGTTCGTCCTGTCCAACAGCTTCAAGTTCCTGCAGGGCGGCTGGGTGCCGACCCTGGTCGCAGTGGCGCTGACAACGATCATGCTGACCTGGGTGTCAGGGCGGCAGCGTCTGGTGCAGAAGATGCAAAAGACCGAAATGCCATTGCGGGAACTGATCGCCAATCTGGAGAAGCACCTGCCGGTTTCGGTGCCGGGCACCGCCGTTTTCCTGACCAACGACCCGGTCACGGCGCCGACGGCGCTTCTGCACAGTCTCAAGCACTACAAGGTGCTGCATGAGCAGAACGTGGTTCTGACCCTTGTTACCCATCCCGATCCGCACGTGCCGGACGAGGAGCGTGTCAACATTGCCGCCATCAACCGGCAGTTCCTGCTGGTGACGCTCAATTACGGCTATATGGACGATCCGGACATCCCGAAAGCCCTGGTGCTGTGCCGCAAGCTCGGCTGGAAGTTCGACATCATGTCCACCTCGTTCTTCATCTCGCGCAATTCGATCAAGCCCTCGCTCAAGGGCGGCATGCCCTATTGGCAGGACAGGCTGTTCATTGCGCTGGCCAAGAACGCCACGGCGGCCACCGAGTTTTTCGCTATTCCGACGGGACGCGTCGTCGAGATCGGCACGCAGGTGATCATCTGATCGGGACGGCGGCCAACGCGGTGCGCGGCAAAGCGCGCCTCATTGATTTTGGTCAGTAGACCTATTAACCCTGCATGTCAGTGTGCGTTTCCAGTGGTGGCGCGAGTCGGAGGCTCGCGCGGACAAGAAGCATAAGGGGGGGCATCATGCGATCGGAGGGGTCGCAGGTGTCGTGCCTTGGGAGGACATATGACACGTCCGATTCCGACAGGGCGCGTCTTTGCACTCGACAATATGCGTGCCGCACTGGTCGCGCTGGTTGTGGTGCATCATGCCGCGCTGGTCTATTCCGCTTTCGCGCCGTTCTACTATGTCGAACCGCCGACCGGCGATCCGGCCGGCTTTCTCATTCTGGCGCTGTTCGTCCTTATCAACCAGGCTTGGTTCATGGCGGCGCTGTTCTTCATCGCCGGCTATTTCACCCCCGACAGCTATGACCACAAGGGCGTGAAAAACTATCTGGCCGGGCGTTTCCTGCGGCTCGGCGTGCCGCTGGTCATCGGCATGCTGGTGGTCGAGCCCATCGCCCGCATCGGCTTTTTCCTGATGCCGCCGGAACTGACCGGCATCACCGCGCCGCTCAGCCTTGCCGCCTATCCGCAGATGATCGGGCTGGGGCCGCTGTGGTTCGTGGCCATGCTGCTGTTGTTCTCCATCTTCTACGTGCTGTGGCGTCAGGCCATCGGCAAGAACGCCCCGCAGGTCGAGCGGCGGGCGCCGACGCGCTGGGAGGTCCGCCTGGCGGTCCTGGCCCTGGCCCTGGTCGCCTATTTCTGGCGCATGCTGGTGCCGATCGGACAGGACGTGTCGCTTTACGGCGACATGCTCAGCTTCCCGACCATCGCCTATCTGCCGCACTACATGCTCATGTTCATCGTCGGCATCCTGGCCAAGCGCAACCGCTGGCTGCCTGTGGTCCGGAAGGGCGAGGCCTGGGAGGGCGCAGTGGCGGCGGCGATCGCCACCATCGTCTTCCTGCCCTGGGCCCTGAGCGGGAGCTTCTTCCTGTTGAGCTTCTCGCCCGGCGCCGAATTCACCGGCCATGGCACTTGGCAGTCGGCGCTTTATGCCCTGTGGGACGCGACCCTGTCGGTTGGGCTCCTGACCGCCGCGCTCGCACTGTTCACGGGACTCCTCAACCGTGAAGGGCCAGTCTGGAGCTTTTTTGCCCGCCAGAGCTATGCGGTCTATCTGACCCATATCATCGTTGTCACCTTCGTCGCCTACGGGCTCAGCGGCCTCGCCGCGCCGGCCCTCATCAAATTCGTCCTGCTGGCGCTCATCGCCGTACCGGTCAGTTTCGGGCTTGCCTATTTGATCCGGCTGATCCCGGGGGTGAAGCGGGTCGTCTGAGCAATGGGGCGGGAACGGTGGTTCGTTGCCGCCCCGAACGCCGGCACGGGCGCGCATGCTTTCGACCCTTGCATTAGTGTGTTACTGACATATATCAGTACTACATTAACCGAAGCCGAGGGGGCAGGGGAATGAGAGCCGCCGTCTGCGACCGCTACGGACCGCCGGAAAACGTCAGGCTGCAGGAAGTCGCCAGGCCGGTACCGGGCGAGGACGACATCCTTGTCAGGACGCGGGCGACCACGGTCAATTCCGGTGACGCCCGACTGCGGGCCGCCAACGTTCCGGCCGGCATGAACATCCCGTTCCGCTTCGGCATGGGCTTTTTCGGCCCGCGCCTCAAGGTGCTGGGGTTCGATGTCGCCGGCGATGTCGAGGCGGTCGGGCGCAACGTCGCCTTGATCAAGCCGGGAGACAGGGTATTGGCCTCGAACGGCTTCAAGCTCGGCGGCCATGCCGAATATCTGCTTGTCGGCAACAAGGGTGTCGCCGTGCCGATTCCCGACGCCATGTCCTACGAGGATGCGGTGGCGCTGCAGTTCGGCGGCGTCACCGCCCTGGTCTTTTTCGATCTCGGGCAATTGAAGGCATCGGAGCGCATTCTCATCAATGGCGGATCCGGCGCCGTCGGTGTCCTCGCCATCCAGATCGCCAAACATATGGGCGCCCATGTCACGGCTGTGTGCAGCGGCAGGAATGCCGAGTTGATGCACGAACTCGGAGCAGACGCGGTCATCGACTATCAAAGGACCGACATCGCCCAATTATCCGAGCGCTTCGACCTGATCATGGACACGCACGGCAACGCGCCATACGCCCGCATCAGGCACCTGTTGACGCCGGGTGGACGGTTCCTGATGGTTATCGGCACCCTGTGGGAAATGATCGCCGGCAAGTTCAACGCGGCCGTTGTCAACGCCGACGATGCCGACGCGGCCTTCGGCACGAAAACCTTCCGCCGCCTCATCGAGCTGGCGGAAAGCGGCGCCATCAGGCCGGTGATCGGCAAGACCTTGCCGTTCGAGCGCATCGTCGATGCCTATCGGCTCGTCGATGCCGGCCACAAGATCGGCTCGGTGGTGCTGACGCTGCCGTAGCGGCAACAAGGAGCGCAAGATGAAGGCACTGGTGCTTGATCGCTATGGATCGGTCGCCGGCTTCCGTATCGCCGATGTGCCGGAACCGGAGCCGAAACGCGGTGAAATCCGCATCCGCGTTTATGCCGCATCGATCAATTCCTGGGACTGGGAACTGGCACGCGGCGATCTCATGGCCCGCCTGGCCGCGCCGCCGAAAAAGCCGATGCGGATTCTCGGCGGCGATGTCGCCGGCATCGTCGACAGGCTCGGGCAGGGGGTATCCGGCCTTGCCGAGGGCGACGCCGTTTATGGCGATGTCACCGGTTCCGGCTGGGGCGGATTCGCCGAATACGTCACCGGCAAACCCGCTTCCTTCCGTCCCATTCCGGCCGGTCTCGATTTCACCGCTGCCGCGACACTGCCGCAGGCCGGCGTGCTCGCCTTCCAGGCCATCGGCAAACGTAGCCTCGGACCCGGCAGCGATGTCCTTGTCGTCGGTGGTGGCGGCGGCGTTGGCACGTTCGCCATTCGGCTGGCCAAGCTCGCGGGCGCCCGCGTCACCGGCATCGACAGCCTCAGCAAGGCCGAAACCATGGTCCGGGCCGGCGCCGATATCGCCCTGGACCGGGCCGAGGCCGATCTCGACAGCCATCCGGCGCGCTACGATCTCGTCGTCGATCCGGTGCTTTGCCGCTCCGTTTTTGCCCAGTTCCGGCTTCTGAAGCCTCGCGGCGTCTATGCCACCGTCGGTGGTCGCACCGGCGTTCTGTTGCAGACGGCGCTCCTCGGGCCGCTGATCGGCCGCGTCCTTGGCAAATCGGCCGGTCTCGTCATGTGGAATCCCAAGGGAACCGAACTCGACGAGCTGGCCGATCTCGTCGGCCGCAAAATCGTCACTCCCATGATCGAAAAGACCTATCGGCTCGACGAGGGGGTTGACGCCATGCGGCGTTTCGCCGAAGGGCGGGCGCTCGGCAAGCTGGTCATCGTGCCGCAAGGCGAGTGAAGGGCTTGCCGTCCCCGTCGAAATGGAACACAGCTTGCGGGCGGCGGCCTCCCGCTGCCTGAACACCGGACTGATCTCGTGCCTGCTTTGAGCATCAACGAACGTGGCATTCTGTTCATGGTTGCCGCCACGGCGTCCTTTGCGGCTTGCGACACCTTCCTGAAGCTCGCGGCAGAAAGCCTGCCACCTTTCGAGACGATCTTCATCCGCAGCACCTTTGCCGTTCTCTGGACGATTCCGTTTCTTCTGACGATGGGCGGGCCGGAACAGGCGCGCGCCGTTTTCCAGAAGCGAGTCATCATAAGAAGCACGCTCGAAATGGCAGGGGCGCTGGGATACATCTTCGGCCTGGCCAATCTGAACATTGCCGATTTCACCGCCCTGATACAGCTGTCGCCGATCCTGGTCATGCTCGCCGCCGGCGTGTTCCTGCGCCTTCCGGTGACGCGGCTGCAGCTCACCTTTGCCATCGTCGCCTTCATTGGCGCCCTGTTCGTCGTGCAGCCGGGCGGGACGAGCTTTTCGGTCTACGCCTTTTTCGGCATCTGGACGGCAGTGCTGACGGCGGCCCGCGAACTGGTCGGACGCACCGTGCCGGCCGAGATATCCGGCATCGTCGTCGCCCTGGGCGCGGCGTTGTTCTCGACATTCGGGGCCGGAGCGGCAACGCTCGTCTTCGAGACGTTCCGTCTGCCTGGTCTCACCGATATCGGGCTGATCGCCGCCTCCGCCCTGTTTCTGATGAGCGCGCAGATCTTCATTTTCATGGCCTACCGCCACGCCGCGCCCGGAGCGGTGGCGCCGTTCTTCTATGTCGGCGCCCTGTGGGCGGTGCTCTCGTCGGGCCTGGTGTTCGGCGCACTGCCGAACGCATTCGGCTTTGTCGGCATCGCGTTTATCGTCATCAGTGGTGTCAGCGTGCTCCTGCTGACCGCAAGACAGCCAAAAGGGCCGGCAAGTGAGAGCTGATCACGAACATCTGCAATTGCCTGCCCGGTCACCCTGCTTTGATTTTGCCATTGCCGCAACACCGCGCTAGAAATTCGACCGGGAGCCGTTTTGCCTGTATCCGCCATCGCGAAACGGCCTTATGCACTTGCTTGTACGCGTTTCCGTGAAGGCGGGTGCCTGCACACTGGCCGGAAACGCTCTCGTCCGGGGAAGGGGCCATGAAAAGACTGTCGGTCAATCTCAATGCCGTGGCACATCTGCGCAACCGCCGCGATGTCGGCTGGCCCAGCGTCGTTCATATCGGACGGCTGGTGCTCGATGCCGGCGCCGCCGGTCTGACCGTGCATCCACGGCCGGACGAACGCCACATCCGCCGCACCGACGTTTTCGAGCTCAAGAAGCTGCTCGATAACTATCCGGACGCCGAATACAACATCGAGGGCTATCCGGCCGAGCCCTTCCTCGAACTGGTCGAGACCGTACGCCCCGATCAGGTGACGCTGGTGCCCGACGATCCGGGCCAGTCGACCTCCGATCATGGCTGGTCGATCGGCGAAAATATCAATTTGCTCAAGAAAACGATTTTGCGTCTGCATGCCGCCGACATCCGCGTGTCGGTGTTCATCGACGAAGATCCCGAAATGCCGACCCTGGCCCATACCGTCGGCGCCGACCGGGTTGAACTCTACACCGGTCCCTATGGTTCCGCCCGTGGCACGGCGGAAGCCAATTCCCATCTGGCCAGGCTCGCCGAAACGGCGCGTGCCGCCCGGGCGGTGGGCCTCGGGATCAATGTCGGGCACGATCTGACGCTCGCCAATTTGGCGGCTTTCGTTGTCGCCATGCCGGATTTCGAGGAAGCCTCGATCGGTCACGGCATCACCGCGGACGCCCTCGAGATGGGATTTCCCGAGGCCGTCCGTCGCTACGGCGCCGTGCTCGGCGACTGAATCGGGCCGACACCCGCGAGCGATCAGTTCCCGGAGGGATAGACCGTTGCGAAGGTGAAGTCCTTGGCTTCGGCAATATAGGCCGCGATCACGTCGGAGAACGTGATCTTGACGCTTTCGCGCCGGTCGAGATTGATCGCGTCTTCCCGGTCGGGCAGACCCGGCTTGTCGTCGACAAAGACGTAGTTCGGCGTCAGCCTGACGGAATCGCGCATGTCGTTTTCGACGGTGAAGATGAATTTCGGCTGCTCCTCGTCACCGGAGGTGACGGAGAAGCCGGCATTCTTGCCCCGTCCGATGGCCTCCTGAACCTCGGTGAGTGTGCGATTCATCCTGAAATTGAGCGTGATGCCCGGTCCCGTCGGACCCTCGATCCTGGCCGTGGTCAGCACCGCCAGATAGCTCGTGTCGAGCTCAGAGGTGGCGGTGACCAGCGGCAGGTCCATGGCGAATTGCGAGAACTGGTTGTTGTCGACCTCGACGCATTCGCCCTCGTTGCTCAAGGGCGTGATGGCCTTGAGCTTTTCGGCGAGCTTGGCCAGGCCCTTCTTGCATTCTTCCTCCGAGCTTTCCGGAATGCGCAGTTCGGCCGGAACGATGATGGGGGCGCCGCTTCTGGCGACCTCGGCGATGTCGAGCATGTAGAGCCGGCCCTCGATTTCGGGGGCGCAGGCGGCGATCAGGGCGATGCCGGCAAGACCGGCAAGCCCGATGACGGGTTTGAATGTGCGTGGCATGGGCGGATCCCTCCAGGATAATGGCCCATGCTGGCCGAAACGAAGCGACCTGTCGAGGTTTAGTGTTCGATCTTGCCGACCCAGCCCTTGTGCCGCGAATACAGGTAGACGCCGACCACCAGGGCGACGGCGATGATCGGAATGCCGATGGCCCATTCCACCGGCATGTGGTCGAGATGGGAGCCGTAAAACACCGAAACCATGATGATCGGCAGCATGCCGATCGCCGAGGTCCAGATGAAGGTGAACCAGGAAACCGGCGTCAGCCCGGCGGCGTAGGAGACCAGGGTGAAGGACATGAAGGGCAGAAGCCGACTGACCAGAAGCGCGACCGTGCCTTCCGACCTGGAGTGTTTTTCGATCCAGGCGAGCTGTTTGGGACTGAGGGCCCGCTCGAAAAAGGCGCGTCCGTAGCGGCGCGAAATCCAGAAGGAAAGGATGCCGCCGAGCACGGTGCCGATCCAGGTCAGGACCACCCCGAGCCAGAAGCCGTAGGTGATGCCGGCGGCAACGGCGGCGAATTCGAGCGGAAAGGGCACGAAGGAATGCAGCACCAGAAGAATGATGAGTACCAGCCAGCCCCACGGCCCAGCGGCGGCCACCCAGCCGGTGAAATGGTCCTGCAGGGTCAAAAGGATGGTGTGTTCGAGCGAGAAGACGGCGACGACGACGACGAGCACAATGGCGCCGAGAATAATCGCCAGCTTGTGCCAACTCGGCCCGGAGTGTTGCCTGCTCTTGGGCTCTTTGCTGCTCCGAGCCGTCACTTACCTGTCCTTTTTGCCTGTCGCACTATCTAGGCTGGGGCCGGGCGCGGCACAATGCCCTGGCGGCATAAAAACCGGCGCCGAGGGGCAAAAACGACATGCAACAGATTCATGACGCGCCGAAAGGGGCCTGGCCAAGGCGATCCATGCCCGGCATTTGCCGCTCAGTCGCTGTCAAGGGCGGCATGAAGACCCCTGACGGCATAGCCGGCCTGCTTGGCGTGAAGCGCATAGGCTTCCGGCTTCAGACCGGCCGCCGTCATCGTCCTGACCGGCCAGTTGGGATCGTCGAGTGCCGGACGCGCCAGCGCTACCAGATCGGCCTTTTCTTCGGAAATCGCCTTTTCGGCATCGTCCGGATCGCCCATCAGCCCGACCGTCATCGTCCGGATGTTGGCACCCTTGCGCACCGCCTCGGCGAAGGGGACCTGATAGGCCGGGCCGGGGACGACCTTGCCTTCGGCGAAGCCGCCCGAGGAGCAATCGATGAGGTCGAGCCCGCGCGCCTCAAGCTCGCCGGCAAGCACGATACTGTCTTCGACCTGCCAGCCGTCCGGATGCCAGTCCTGAGTGGAAATGCGGGCGAAAAGCGGCTTGTCCTCCGGCCAGACCCTGCGCACCGCCTCGGCGATCTCGAGGGCGAGACGCATGCGGTTTTCGCGTGAGCCGCCATAGATGTCGTCGCGCTTGTTGGCGAGCGGCGAGAGGAATTGATTGACCAGATAGCCATGGGCGAAATGCAGTTCGACCAGATCGAACCCGGCCCTTTCGGCCCGGATGGCCGCGTTGACGAAAGCCTCGCGGATATCGGCGATCTCCTCGATCGAAAGGGCGTGCGGCACCTTGGAACGGGCGTCGTGCGGAACGGCCGAAGGCGCCACCGGCGTCCACTCCTCGTAGGAATGGCGGGCCTTGTCCTCGGCATTCGGCTTGGGCAGGAAGGGCAGCTGCGACGAGGCCTTGCGACCGGCATGGGCGAGCTGGATGCCGATGGCGGCGCCCTGGGAATGGACGAAATCGACGACGCGCTTCAGCGGTTCGATCTGGGCGTCCGACCACAGGCCGAGACAGCCATAGGAAATCCGTCCGCGCGCCTCGACCCCGGTCGCCTCGACGATGACCAGGCCGAATCCGCCGATGGCGAAACGGCCGAGATGAACGAGATGCCAGTCATTGGCCAGACCCATCTGGGCCGAATACTGGCACATGGGCGAGACAACGGTGCGGTTTCTCAGGGTCAGTCCCCTGAGGGTGAGCGGCGAAAACAGATCGGACATGCTGGAACTCTTGGAATGGTCGATGGGGAGGGACCGGGCAGGAAGGATGCCCGAAAGAGCATTCTATGCAGCATATTTGTCCACATGTCGGCAAGGGCCGACAGAAGACGGACAACCAGGCTCCGGAAGACGGCAGGCCGACCGATGTTAACAAAAAAACCGTTCCCGGACTCATCGCAAAGCCCGGAACCCCATGCGATTCACCGGCCGGCGGCGCTGTCGCGCCGAACGGTGTTCCCTGGTACTTCGAAGGCGGCAACGGTTCCCGTGGCAGGTGATCCGGGCCGCAAACGACTTAAAGCCTCACGCCCGCAAAACTACGGTCCGAGCGTGGCGGTACTCTTGCTTCCGGTCCTTGTCGCTCCGGCGGGCGCCTGGTCGGCGGGCCGGCCCCTCATGCAGCAAATCCCGGTGAACACTAATGCTTGGATACCAGCGTCCAGGTCCCTTTCGGCGGAATGGACAGATGCGAAGGAGCGATATTGAAGACATCGAGTTCGCCGCTGGCGTGGAGCGGCAACTGGTCGATCCCGCTCTGCGGCAAACGCAATACGCCTTGCAACCCTGCCGTGCCGGCAAGACCGAGATCCTTGCCGGTCCAGGCCGGAACGCCATTGCGCGACCGGAAGAAATCGGGACTGGTCTCCCAAGCATTGATCGCGTGCCCGAAAGCAAGCGTCAGTTCAGTCGATTTAGCGCCCGCTTTGAGTTCGAACACGAAGTTTGAACAAGCATTCATTCTTGCCTCCTTTTGTTTTTGCGCACTCGACCATGAGATGGCTTACAACGCCTTGCACAAGATCAACACAACAGCTCCTTTTTAGTCTCAATTCTTGTCTTGTTTGTGGAGGAACCGTACGGTACGGTACGCCAGACTGTCGAAACGGTTGGTTTTCCACTGCGAAATGCCGTCCGGCCGGCGGTTTTGGCACCGGTAAATAAAATGTGAATAACGCAATGACACCATCGGACAAACGCGAAGCGGAGACATGGACGGCACGTCAGGGCGAGGTGCTGGAAGCGGCGCTGAGCCTGCTCGTCAACGATGGCGACAGGCTGACCATGAACGGGGTTGCCCGCCGAGCCCATTGCTCCAAGGAAACGCTCTACAAATGGTTTGGCGACCGCGACGGTCTGCTGGTGGCGACGGTGCAGTGGCAAGCCGCCAAGGTCGGCGTGCCGCGACTCGACAGGGCCCATCTCGACATGTCGGCATTGAGGGCCGTGATCGAGGATTTCGGACGTGCCCTGCTGAGTGTTCTGTTGAGCGACAATTCGGTGGCGCTCAACCGCGTCGCCGTCGCCCATGCCGGCGCGACCGTGCCCGATCTCGGCGCCATCGTGCTCGAAAACGGCAGACGCGAAATGGGCCGCCGTCTCAAGCCGGTGCTGGAGGCGGGCAGGGCGGTTGGGTTGTTGCGTTTTGCCGACAGCGAGCAGGCTTTTCGCACCTTTTTCGGCCTGGTGGTACGCGACGTCCAGATCCGGCGTCTGCTGGGCGAAAACCTGCACCCGGATGCGCAGGTGATCGCCCGGGAAGCGCAGGAAGCGACCGACCAGTTCTTCACCCTTTTCGGCACCTGAACAGCAAGGGTGCCGACGCGACCGGAAACGAATTCGAAATGAAGCAAACGCCAATTCCAAGGGAGAAAGACATGCGCGTTTATTACGATCGGGATGCCGATCTCAATCTGATCAAGAACAAGAAGGTGGCGATCATCGGCTACGGCTCGCAGGGCCGGGCCCATGCCCTCAATCTCAGGGACAGCGGCGTCAAGGAGATCGCCGTCGGCCTCAGATCCGGCTCGCCCACCGCCAAGAAGGTCGAGGCCGACGGGCTCAAGGTGATGAGCGTCAAGGAAGTGGCGGCCTGGGCCGATCTGATGATGATGGCCACCCCGGACGAATTGCAGGCCGACCTCTACCGCGACGAGATCGCCCCCAATATCCGCGACGGCGCCGCCATCGCCTTCGCCCACGGGCTCAATGTCCATTTCAGCCTGATCCAGGCCAAGGATTCGATCGACGTCATCATGATCGCGCCGAAAGGCCCGGGCCACACGGTGCGCGGCGAGTTCGAAAAGGGCGGCGGCGTGCCCTGCCTGATCGCCGTCGACCAGGACGCCTCGAGCAACGCCAAGGATATCGCGCTGGCTTATGCCTCGGGCATCGGTGGCGGCCGCTCGGGCATCATCGAGACGACCTTCCGCGAGGAATGCGAAACCGACCTGTTCGGCGAGCAGGTGGTGTTGTGCGGTGGTCTGGTCGAACTGATCCGGTCCGGCTTCGAAACGCTGGTCGAAGCCGGCTACGCCCCGGAAATGGCCTATTTCGAGTGCCTGCACGAAGTCAAACTGATCGTCGACCTGATCTATCAGGGCGGCATCGCCAATATGAACTACTCGATCTCCAACACGGCCGAATGGGGCGAATACGTCTCGGGGCCGCGCATCATCACCGACGAGACCAAGGCGGAAATGAAGCGCGTCCTCGGCGATATCCAGGCCGGCAAGTTCACCTCCGAATGGATGCAGGAATGGCGCTCCGGCGCCGCCCGTTTCAAGGCGACCCGCCGCAACAACGACAGCCACCAGATCGAGGAAGTCGGCGAGAAGCTTCGCGACATGATGCCATGGATCAAGGCCGGAGCCCTGGTCGACAAGTCGCGGAACTAGGTTGAGGTGACGAATTAGGGATTAGGGGTTCCCAAGCAGGGGCAAATCGGATTCAAG